>CAYXNI010000194.1:0-5296 GCA_964466285.1 uncultured Planctomycetota bacterium
GCCGGAAGCAAGTCAGCCACCAACGCCATCAACTGCCCCCGCAGCGCCGGCCAATCGAGCCAGCAACCCTGAACATAGGTCCGCTTGCCCACTTCCACCCGCCGCGCCAGCGCCAGCGCCTCGCCCATCCACACCGGCTGCAGCGGCCCGACGCGCCCCACCGCAGGCCGGACAACGACCTTCGCATCCTGCTGGTCCCAGTTGCCCGCGTTCGCGATGTTCGTGTTGTATGCGTTCTGCCGGGCCTGCCACTCCTTGTCGTTTCGTTCTCTCTGCTGCGCCACCTGCTGCTCGCGAAGCTCGGCCGCGTTCACCCCCAGCACCTGCGCCTGCGCCGGCTGCTGCGCTTGCGCCGCCTGCGCCTGCGCGACCGGGTTATCCTGGTAAACCGGCATGCCCGTCCCCTGTTCCAGCGGCGGCAGCACGGCCAGGAGCGCCTCCCGCTTCGCCAGCGCCTCGAGTTCCGACAGCCGCCGCTCCGCCTGTTCGATGGCCGTCACGGTCACGCCGTTCACACCGGCCACCTCCTGCATATCCGCGCCTGGAACCTGCGGCGACGTCAGGCCCCCGTCCGGGCCGAACTGGAAATGAAGCAGGATATTGGGCACCTTCTGCGTCAGCAGCGGCGAAGGCACCAGCACCGACCCTCGCTTGATCGGAACGAACAGGTTCGTGTAGGCGTCCGAAACCGCGTAGAATGCGTTGTAGGCCGCGCAAGGCCGCGCGTTCTCCTGCGCCAGCAGCGGCGCTGCGAACGAGTCCATCCGCCACAGCGCCAGCCGCACGTTTTCCTCAACCGCCGCCTGCCGCTGCGCCTCGCTCTGCGCGCGGTCCAGCCGCACCACCGTCACGCTGATCCAGCCCATCGCCGCCAGCGCCACGGCCAGGCACGCGGCAAACGCCGTCCAGATGTGCCACGGACGGTTCATTTCCGCTCTCCCGACTCTGCAAACATGTATCCCTTTCCTCGCACCGTCTGAATCAGCGCCGGCTCATCCAGGCTGTCCCGGAGCTTCTCGCGGAGCCGCGCGATGTGCATGTCGATCGTCCGCGTCTCCAGCCCGTGCGACTCGATCCGCCACACCCGCGACAGGATCTCCTCGCGCGAGATCGCCCGGCCCGCGTTGCACGCCAGGTAGCGCAGCAGCTCGGCCTCGCGCTCCGACAGCTCGCAGCGCTCGCCGTCGTCATACCGCACCTCGCGCCGCTGGAAGAACACCGTCCCCCCGGGGAACGCGACCTTCGCCACGTCCACCGGCCGCTCCGGCGACCGCCGCAGCACCGCCTCGATCCGCGCCAGCAGCTCCTTGATGCTGAACGGCTTCACCACGTAATCATCGGCGCCCAGCCGCAGCCCCTCGACCCGGTCCGCCTCCTCGCCCCGCGCCGTCAGGATGATGACCGGCAGCGTCGGCCGGCTCGCCCGCACCTCCCTCAGGATATCGAGCCCGCCCTTCTTCCCCGGCAGCACCAGGTCGAGCAGCACGATCTCGCAGTCCGCGCGGGTGGCCAGCTCGACGCCATCGTCGTAGCTCCCCGCCTGCACCGGCGCGTAGCCCTCGAACTCGAGCGCGTCGACGATCCCCTTCCGGATCGCCCTGTCGTCCTCCACAACCAGGACCCGCCTTCGTGCCATCGCCGCGCCTCCACAGATCAGTACGCGAGGTACTCCATCCGAACCGCCGCCGGCCCGACCTTGGCGTCCCGGTACTTGAACAAGATGCTCTTCTCAGTCTCCTGCGTCACCATCCTGGCGTCGTCGCTCAGGTTCTTCTCCACCGCCTTCCCCTTCTCGGCGTCCTCGATCAACGCCTTCACCGCGTCAGCAGTCGGTTCCGCGAATGAGCCCTTCCGCTGCTTGGCGATCGCCTCCACCGCGCTCGCGTTCAGAAGGCTCGGCCACAGCTTGTCAAAAAGGGCCTTCGACCCGTAGATGTCCGCACTGTTGATCTCGCCGTTGACCGCGAACGCATAGCCGACAACGTCCGTCTTGCCCGCCGTCACCTTCGACAGCGCCGCCGTGTACTCGGCCGCGGCCGTCCGCAGCTTGTCATTCTCGAGCGTCAACTGCAGGCTCGACCTCGACTCGCCCGACGCCACCTCCGAGCCCAGGTTCAAGGACAGCTCCTTTTGCGCCTTCGCCACGTTGTTCCACACCGCCTGCTGGTCCCCCGCCTGCTTCGCCGCCAGCTTCAGCTCCTTCGTGGAGAGGTTCGAGCTCGCCGACCCGAACGCCGCCGCTGACTCGCCGCCGCGCTGGCTCCACCGGGCCGACTCCACGCAGAACGATCCGACCGGCACCTTCCCCGACCGCGGCGGGACGATCATGTCGTGCTGAATCGTACGGTCCTGCTTCCCGCCCTTCACGATCACCCCCGACTGCACGTACACGTACACTGTGGGCGACTTGTTCTCCACCGCCAGCTCGCTCACCTCGCCCGTCTCGTACACCACCGCGACCTTCTGCGCCAGCGCCTCGTCCAGCGTCAGGAACGTCTTGTCCTTCAGCTTGTCCGCGCCGTGGATGAGAAAGATGCTCAGGTTGTTGTGCGTGTACGGCCCCGATATCACATACTCCCCCACCCGGGCCATACTCGTCTTGGCCCCCTCCCCCGCCAGTGCCTGCGGCAGGCTCAGAACAAGAAACGCCACCGCCCACAGCCACGCAAAACACTTCACGCGTCTCATAGCTCTCCCTCCTTTCGCAGCCACCACCCTCGATACGCTCCCCGACAACGTATTATACACGCGAATCCGTCCTCATGCGCATCCTCGTCCTCTTACTCTTGCTCTTACTCTTACTCTCTTCCTTCCCTCCCCCCTCACCACGCCCAGAAGTAATGCCACGTGTAACTCATGTCCACCGACTTGCCCGGCTCCAGCGTGAACTTCCAGTTCGCCCGGCCGACGCCGTTGAAATGACTCCACCAACCCGGCCAATTGTGCCAGTGCCACCAGTACGGATAATCCGCGAACGCGAAATAGTTGTCGTCGTTGGAGGCGCTGGTCTGCTCTTTGGCGCCCTTGTCATCCACGGTGTCGATGTTGCCCAGCAGGAGCCGCTGCACCTCCAGCGCGATGGGCTTGTCCAGATGGCTGGTCAGCGTGACCGTTCCCTCAAGATCGACCCTGCCGAAACGCGTGCCCTGCCAGACCATGGCGTCCGGCGTGCGTTTGGTCTCCTTCTCCGTCTTCTTCACCTGCACGTCCACCGCCGTCCCTATCTCAAGGTCCGTCGTCCCGCCGATTGCGGTGTACGTCATCATCCCCTGTCCGAGGATCCGGCCCTCGCGGAAAATGAGCACCGGGGCCGTCGTCAGCGGGTACTTCGCCTTGTTGATCAGCCGGGCCTTGTGCATCACCTTCGGCGCGCTGAACAGCCTGGCCAGTTCCGCCTGCTGGCTGTTGTTGAAGCTCCTCCGAACCTCCGGCGGCGGCGCGAACGGAAGGCTGAGCGTATACACGTCCGTGTAGTCCAGCGTGTACTCGGCGACCGGGATCACCATCCGCTCGCCCTTCCGAAGCGTGATGTGCTCCACGGTGAACACGAACAGGTCCTCGTTCTTGGCCGCGCCCCCGATCTCAGGGCCCAGGTCCATCCCCGCGGGTGGGGCGGCCGCCGGGCGTACTTCGGTCATCCGGGCGCTCTGCGACATGATCGCGTTCGACAGCGCGAACGCCGTCCGAGCGTCCTCCCGGAAATGCTCCGAAAGCCCCGCCACCGTCTGCTGCAGCGCCATCGGGTCCGTCGTGTCCTTGAACGCGAACGTCGGAACCCCGATCACCAGGTGCGCCGTCACGTCCGACAGGTCCGTCATCTCGTTCAAGAGCGTCGCCTGCAGCTTCACCACCGCCTTCCCCTTCCCGTCGATCTCGATCCGGTAGTTCGGAATCCACCGGATCCCCTTCTGCACGTAGACCAGGCCCACCTTCGCCGTCTTCTCCGGCTTCCCCCCCTGCCAGTCCAGCCGCAGCGTCAGCAGGTTCCGGAACTCCTCGTTCCCGACAACCGTCTTTGGCGGAGTGATAAACGTCACGTCCGTAATGCGGTTGACGTCCATCGCCTTCACGCCGCCGTCCGTCTTCACCTTCACCAGGATAAGGTTCCCCTTCTGAGGCAGCCGTGGGCCCGAGCCCGGCGGCAGCGCCGCCTCCAACTCCTCCGCACTCCGGTTCAGCATCCCCACGATCTCCACCAGGTACCGCACGTTGCTGTTATCCGTGATCACCGCCTCCGCGCCCACGTTCGCCTCGAGCAGCTCGCGAACGCTCAGCGCCGTCAGCCTCGTCGTCACCTTCCGCTGCCCGGCCACCACCGACGTCAGCCGCGCACCCTTCTCCGCCGAGTACGGCCAGAACGTCCCCAGCACCGGTGTCGGCAGGTAGTCCATCACCACCTCCCCCGCCTCGTTCGTCGGCATCGAACCCTCGTGCAGCACAAACGCGTGCCCGTCCTTGAACACCGTCACCTCCTTGACGGGCATCCGGGCCATCGCCCCGGCGTCGACCGGAGCCTTCTCCTCGCCCAGCACATCGCCCGCAAGGACCATCACACCGCACAACGCCACCGCCATTGCCATCGTCCAGCTCTTCATCGCTCACCCTCCTTAACCAAGACCACGAGCCTCCTACGCCTCCTCACACCGATAGTATAGGCCATGACCGCCCCGCCGTGCGTAACGAGCGTGTAACAAGAGGTGCGCGGCCGCGAAACGCCGGCCCCCGTTCCAAAAGTCCCCGCGCCCCGCGCGATTTCCTTGAATCTTTCACGAGTTTGCGTGTAGAATCATCATTGGCGCTCTTATCCGGCGGAGGACCAGATGCCTGTCTCGACAATCGAATGGGCCGGCGGCGTCGGCGGCTGCGCGCGGATAATCGATCAGACGCTGCTCCCAAACCAAGTCCGCTATCTCGAGTGCCGTGACGTGAAGACTCTCTGGGAGGCCATCCGCTCCCTCCGCGTCCGCGGCGCGCCCGCCATCGGCATCGCCGCCGCCATGGGCGTCGTCCTCGGCGTGCAGGATGCCGAGGCAGCCGCGGGAAAAGACCTGCTGGCCCAGGTCGAAACCTGCGCCGATTACCTCGCCACCTCGCGGCCCACCGCCGTCAACCTGTTCTGGGCGCTCGACCGCATGCGCCGCGTCGCACGCGAAGCCGTCGCCCGACCCCCCGCTCAGATCAAAGAGCGCCTCCTCGCCGAGGCGATCGCCATCCTCGACGAAGACCGCGACATCTGCCGCCGGATCGGACAGAATGGCGCCACGCTTATCCGCGACGGCGATACCGTTCTCACCCA
>CAYXNI010000195.1:0-5291 GCA_964466285.1 uncultured Planctomycetota bacterium
GATGTGCAAGGCGGCTGGGGTCGGGGTGGAGTCCGTCTACGAGGTCGCGTTCGTGGGGAACACGACGATGAACCACCTGCTGCTGGGGATCGATCCGACGCAGCTTGCTCACGCGCCGTATCACGCGGTGCTGCTCGAGAGCCGGTGTTTGGCGGCCTCGAAGCTGGGCCTGCGCATCCGGCCCACGGGCCGGGTGTACACGATGGCGAACATCGCGGGCTACGTGGGCGGCGACACGGTCGGCGTGATCCTGGCGGCCGGAATGCACGAGTACGACGGTGTCCAGCTGGCGCTGGACGTTGGCACGAACGGGGAGATCGTGCTGGGCGGGAGGCGAAGGCTCGTGACCTGCTCGACGGCGGCGGGCCCGGCGTTCGAGGGGGCGCGGATCAAGCACGGGATGCGCGCGGCCAAGGGAGCCATCGAGACGGTGATTATCGACGGCGACGTTCAGTTGAACGTCATCGGAGCTCACAAGCCCCGCGGGCTGTGCGGGAGCGGCGTGATTGACGCCGTCGCCGCGCTGCTTGACGCGGGCATAGTCGAGTCGAGCGGCCGCATGCTGCCTCCGGACGAGCTTCCTGCCGCCCTTGCGGACAAGCTGCGGGCGCGGGTGATCGAGCTGGACGGGCAGACGGCGTTCGTCCTTGTCCGTGCGGAGGAGTCGGGCCGCGACGGGCCGGTCTGCCTGACGCAGCGGGACGTGCGCGAGGTGCAGCTTGGGAAGGCGGCGATCTATGCGGGGACGATGATGATTTTGCGGGAGTACGGCGCCACGGTCGAGGGGCTCGACCGCATCCTGCTGGCGGGCGCTTTCGGGAACTACGTGCGGGCGCGGAGCGTGATCCGGATCGGCCTGCTGCCCCAAGTGCCCGAGAGCAAGGTCGAGTTCATCGGCAACGCGGCCGGGACCGGCGCCAGGATGGTGCTGGCGGGAAGAACGTGCCGGGAAGCGGCCGAAGCCATCGCGAAGAAGGCCGAGTACGTCGAGCTGGCGGGACGGCCGGACTTCCAGGCGGAGTTCGCCGACGCCATGATGTTTCCAGAGTGAGTTCGAGGCGGCCCATGGGCTATCACGACGGGGGCTGCAGTCTCTTCGGCCCACCCACGCGCGCGGTCAAGGGCCTGCTCATCGCGAACGCGGCCGTTTTCGTTCTGGAACTGCTCCTGCTTGCCGTCTCAAAGGAACTGTGGCCAGGATTCATGGAGTGGTTCGCGCTGACCCCGGCCCTCGCCATCGGCAGGCTCCGCGTGTGGCAGTTCGTGACCTATGCTTTTCTGCACGCGGTCAGTTATCCGCCATTGCACCTGGTCTTCAACCTGTGGATGCTCTGGATGTTCGGCGTGGAGGTCGAGTCGGTCCTGGGCACGCGGCGGTTCCTGTGGCTGTACTTCGCGGCGGTCCTGGCGGGCGGGCTTTGCATGGTGCCGATGTACAACAATACGGCGCTCGGGGCGTCCGCCGCCGTCTTCGGCGTGATGGCGATGTTTGCCCGCATGTTCCCCGACCGCATCTTACTGGTCTTCTTCGTGCTTCCGATGCGGGCGCGAACGCTGATCTTCGGGATCGTGGCGATCGAGGTGCTGTTCCAGTTGGCCGGCGGGACGGGCGTGGCGCATCTCGCCCACCTGGGCGGCTTCGCCATAGGGTGGTTCTTCCTGCCCCTCGACAGATGGGTCGTGAGGTCGAAGCGGCGGTGGAACGACACTCGGCTCGGCCGCGAAGAGCGGAATGACGCGAAGACTCGCGAAAAAGTCGACGCACTGCTGGCCAAGGTCGGCCGCGAGGGGCTCGGCAGCCTGACGGAGAAGGAGCGCGAGTTCCTCGCCCGTGCGAGCAAGAGCTTTCGGAGGTGAAGCGGCTTTCGCAGCGGCCGCGCACTCGGTACAATTCTGGCAGACATGCAGGAGGACGCGCGATGGCAGGAATCCTGATTGTTGACGACGATCCGGAATTCGTGGACATGACGCGGATGGTGCTCGAGGCGCATGGGCACAAGGTCCGTTCTGCGGGCAGCTCGGGCGAGGGGCTTCGGGCGGTGGAGGTGGAGCGGCCCGATCTGATCATCCTGGACGTGATGATGGAGTCGCTGGGCGCCGGCTTCTCGGCCGCTCAGCAGCTTCGATCGGGGCGGTTCAAGGACATTCCGCTGCTGATGGTCACGGGAATCAGCGGGCAGACCGGCTTCGAGTTCGATCCCGCCAAGGATCAGGATTTCATGCCGGTTGACGGTTATCTTGAAAAGCCGGTGAAGTCGAAGGACCTGATCGAGCAGGTGGACAAGTTGCTCGGGAAGTAAGTTGAGACCATCTTTCAGCTTCGACGCGGGCGTGCTGCATGGAAAAGGACAAGCGGCCGGCGGAACCGTTTGACTTTGCGACGACAGCGGCGCATCAGATGCGTGCGCCGGTGGCGGCGGTCAGCACGATTCTCGACGTGCTGCTGGGCGAGTACGCCGGTCCGGTCTCGCCGAAGCAGCGGGAGCTTCTTGAGCGGGCGAACGCCCGGTGCCAGGAGGCGCTGGCGTCGCTCAAGCGGCTTCTGGCCATCGCGGTGGCGGCGAAGGAGGCTGCGGAGGGCGCGGCCGACATGGCGGCCGTCGCACGCCAGGCTCACGGCCGGTTCCGGGACGAGGCGTCCCGGACTGCGATCGAGTTCTCTGTGACGACGAGCCTCGACCCGGCGTGGGTGCGCGGGGCTGAACCGGCCTTGGCCGAGGTGCTGACTTCCCTCGTGAGCAACGCTCTCAAGTACACCCCGGATCACGGGAAGGTCGAGATATGTGTCGACGCGGGTGCAGGCGGCGACACGGTCGTGGCGTCAGTGGCCGATTCGGGCGTGGGCGTGGCCGAAGGGGACCGGGAGAAGATCTTCCATCCGTTCTTTCGCACGGGCACTGCGCGGGGCTCGGCTCGGCCCGGCCTGGGGCTGGGTCTGGCGTTCGTGAAGAGCGTGGTTGACGGTGTGGGCGGAACGATTCGGGCCGGGAAGTCCCGCCTTGGCGGGGCCGAGTTCATCGTGGAACTGCCTCTGGCGAGCAGCCCGGAAGCAGAGAAAGGAGCCGAGGGGATGGCGAACGTGTTCAAAGTGGTGGTGATTGGCGGCGTGGCGGCCGGCCCAAAGGTCGCCAGCAAGATCATCCGCCTGATGCCGGAGGCGGAGGTGACGATCGTCGAGAAGGGAGAGTTTCTCTCGTACGCGGGGTGCGGGCTGCCGTACTACGTGTCGGGCGTGGTCAAGGGGCCGATGGAGCTGATGTCAACGCCGGTGGGGGTGGTGCGCGACTCGGTCTTCTTCCAGAAGGTGAAGAACGTGCGCGTGCTGAACTACACGGAGGCGCTCCAGATCGACAGGGGGGGGGAAGCGGGTGCGCGTGCGGCGGGTCCCCGGCGGCGAGGAGTCGTGGCTTGATTATGACAAGCTGGTTCTCTGCACGGGCGCGGAGCCCGTCGTCCCGTCCATCCCCGGCGCGGATCTGGGCAATATCTTCACGCTGCACGGCGTCAAGGACGCGGAAGGGATCCGGGCGGCGCTGGCCGAGGGCAAGGCCCGCGACGTGGTCATCATCGGGGGCGGCCTGATCGGGGTCGAGACGACCGAGGCACTGGTGTCGCGCGGCTGTCGCGTAACCATCGTCGAGATGCTGCCGCAGATTCTGCGCGTGCTGGACTGGGAGGTGGCCCGGCTGGTGGAACTGCACCTGGAATCGCAGGGTGTGAAGGTATTGACCGACACGAAGGTGGAGTCGTTCGCCGGCGCCGGCAAGGTGACCGGCGTGGTGACCGCGGCCGGCACGCTGCCCGCCGACATGGTGATCCTGGGGATCGGCGTCCGGCCGAACGTGCATCTCGCACGGGACGCCGGCCTGGAAATCGGCGAGACGCGCGCTATCAGGGTGGACCCGGAGATGCGCACGTCGGACCCGGACATCTACGCGGCGGGCGACTGCGTGGAGTGCACGGACCTGATCACCGGGCGGCCGTGCTATGTGCCGCTGGGGTCGACGGCGAACAAGCAGGGCCGGGTCGCCGCGATCAACGTGTGCGGCGGGCACGACGTGTTTCCCGGCGTGCTGGGCAGCACGATCTGCAAGGTGTTCGAGTATGCGGTCGCGCGGACGGGCCTGACTGAGGCGGCGGCCCGGAAGCTCGGCTATGACGTGGTCACGGCGCTCGCACCCGCGCCCGACCGAGCGGAGTACATGCCAAACGCGAAGCCGATCCTGCTGAAGCTCGTGGCCGACCGGCGGACCCGGATGCTGCTTGGCGCGCAGGCGGTCGGCCCGGGCGGCTGTGACAAGCGGATGGACATCGCGGCGATGGCGATCACGGCGAAAATGACCGTCGATCAGCTCGCGAACGCCGACCTGTGCTATGCGCCGCCGTACTCGCCGGCGATGGACAACATCATCACCGCGGCGAACGTCGCACGGAACAAGATCGACGGGCATATGAACGGCGTCTCGCCCATTGAGGTGCACGAGATGCTTGAGGAGAAGAAGGATTTCGTCTTCCTCGACGTGCGGACGCCCGGCGAGGTCGAGCGGGTGCGGCTGCCGCACTCGACGAACATCCCTCTGGGGTCGTTGCGAGGCCGGCTGGAAGAACTGCCGAGGGACAAGGTGATCGTGACGTTCTGCGCGGTTTCGCTCCGGGGCTACGAGGCCGCCTTGATCCTCAAGGCGGCGGGGTTCAAGAACGTGCGCGTGATGGACGGCGGGATCGCGATGTGGCCGTACGAGAAAATCCGGTGAACCGGCATCGTCCCTAGCAGGTGAGGTGGAGCGCGGCGACGACCCTGCGGTGGGGTGCGAGTTCGTTGTAGAGCCGGCAGGCCCGGTCGGTCTTCGCCACCTTCAGCTCGATGCCAAGCTCTGCCAGGTGCTCTTGAATCTTGTCGGGCACCTCCAGCTTTCCGCAGGCGCCGGTGCCCACGATGATGATTTCGGGCTTGGCCGCCACCGGGTTCCGCACGTCTTCCGCGGCGAGCCGATGGCCCTCGGCCCGCCGCCAGCCCTCGTCGACCCGGTCGGGATAGATGATCACGTCCGAGGTGTAGACTTTGCCGGCCAGGCAGAGGCGGCCGAACGAGTAGTCTTCAATCATGGTCCGCCCCATTCATCCTCTTGCGGGGTCGGGAGCACACGTCTACATTGTAGCATCCGAGGGCGGGATCGAAAGCGGAAACAGAACGGGGTGCAAACATGTCTCAAGTGCGCGTGGCGCCATACGGTTCGTGGAAGTCGCCCATAACCTCAGACGTGGTGGTCGAAGGAACCGTAGGGTTGTCG
>CAYXNI010000196.1:0-5286 GCA_964466285.1 uncultured Planctomycetota bacterium
AGTGGCGGCAACGCCGACTTGGGAGGACGGGCTGATGCTTATTTCACCGCCATTGGGGACATCATACCAATTAGCTTGATATCCAGGGACATGATACTGATTAGCCTGACAACGATGGGAATGTGTATGATGTCACTAGATAACCTGCTGCTGGTGTGGGTGGAGGGGGCGACGTAGGGGCTGGGGGTGTCTATTCGCCGATGATCTTGACGAGGACGCGCTTCTTGCGGCGGCCGTCGAATTCGCCGTAGAAGATCTGTTCCCACGGGCCGAGGTCGAGCGAGCCGTTGGTGATGGCGACGACGACTTCGCGGCCCATGATGCTGCGCTTGAGGTGTGCGTCGGCATTGTCCTCGCCGTTGTTGTGGTCGTACTGCGAGGTGGGGGCGTGTGGGGCGAGCCCTTCGAGCCAGCGGTCGAAGTCGCGGTGCAGGCCGGGCTCGTCGTCGTTGATGAAGACACTGGCCGTGATGTGCATGGCGTTGACGAGGCAGAGGCCCTCCTGGACGCCGCTTCGGGCGACGAGCTCCTCGACCTGGCTGGTGATGTTGATGAAGGCGCGGCGCTCGGGCACGCTGAACCAGAGATAGTCGGTCAGTGACTTCATTTGATCCTCCTTTCGGCGCGCCTCTCTTTTAACGTCCACGGCGGCAAGAATCAAGGCGCGCGTAATGGACAATGGACGATGGGCGAATGGACGATGGACAATGGACGATGGACCGCCGCTCCGCGGCTCGGGGACGCGAAATTCGGCGGCATGCCTGTGAACGACTACGAATCAAGAAACTGCTGAATCTAGAAACTGCTTGCGGAGGATGGGGGAAAAGTGTAGAGTTTTTTCCGAATTTGAAGCGGGGCGCTCTGAATGGGAGATGGGCGCCTGAGTTCCTTTGAGGAACTCTAACAAAACAGTGGGGCGGACATTCGTGTCCGCCGTCGGGCAGGCAGAAATGCCTGCCCCACCAGGGTTATGTTAGAGGCCATGAGGCAGGAGTGGTGTTGTATGAAGAAGATGGCGTTCCTGGGACAGCCGAACTGCTACCAGCTTTCAAACGGAACTGTGGAGGCAGTGGTGACGACGGACATCGGGCCGCGGATCATCCGCTATGGGTTCGCGGGCGGCGAGAACGTGCTGGGCGAGTGCCCGGAGGCGAAGGTGGAGACGAAGCTGGGGACGTGGCGGCCGTGGGGCGGGCACCGGCTGTGGACGGCGCCGGAGTCGAACCCGCGGAGCTACGTGCCGGATAATACGCCCATCCAGTTCGAGACGAGCGGTACGAACTCGATCCGCCTGGTCCAGCCGGTCGAGCCGGAAACACACGTCGAGAAGGAGATGATGGTGACGCTCGACGAGACGGGGACGCGGCTGAAGATCGAGCACAAGATCACGAACCGCGGGCTGTGGGGCGTCGACCTGGCGCCGTGGGCGTTGACGATCATGAACGGGACGGGCGGCGGGACGGTCATCCTGCCGCAGGAGCCATACCGCACGCATGACGAGGCTCTGATGCCCGCGCGGGCGATGGTGCTGTGGCACTATACGGACCTGAGCGACCGGCGCTGGACGCTGGGGCCGAAGTTCGTGAGGCTGAATGTGGACAAGGCGCTCACGGAGCCCCAGAAGGTGGGGATCGCGAACAAGCAGGGCTGGGCGGGTTATGTGCACAAGAAAACGTTGTTTGTGAAGCGGTTCGGGTACGAGGATGAGACGGTGTATCCGGACGATGGGTGCAACTGCGAGGCGTATACGGCTGGGTCGTTTGTGGAGGTGGAGACGCTGGGGCCGATGCATCATCTGGAGCCGGAGGAGTGGGCCACGCACACGGAGCACTGGCACCTGTTCAAGGACGTGAAGGTGGGCGAGACGGATGATGCGGCGGAGGCGGTTCTGCGGCCGTTGGTGGAGGAGACGAGCTGAGCGCGGAGAGTGAGAGAGTAAGAGCAAGAGCAAGAGTAAGAGTGGTTCTGTGATGTTTTAGAGAACTGAGGGATTTGGCAAGAGGGAAAGAGCGATGATCAAGGTAGGAATGATCGGTTGCGGCGGGATGGGTCATCATCACGCTGGTGTATTGGCGAAGCTGCCGAACGTGAAGGTGGTGGCGACGTGTGACCTGATTGTGGACAAGGCGAAGAGCGCGGCGGAGAAGGCTGGGACAAGCCGGTGGTGCACGGATTTCCGTGAGCTGCTGGACGACGTGGACGCGGTGTGGGTGTGCACGGAGCCGTTCAACCGCGTGGAGGTCGTGACGACCTGCGCAAAGGCGGGGAAGCATATCTTCACGGAGAAGCCGATCTGCAACACGCTGGCGGGCGCGGACCAGATGATCGCGGCGGCGAAGAAGGCGAAGGTGAAGTACATGCTCGGGTACTGCCTGCGGTTCTGGCAGCCGTACCGGGTCCTGCACGACACGTTCGCGAGCGGCGAACTGGGCGACCTCGTGAGTTGCTGGATGCGGCGGTTTATGACGTGGGACGCGAGCAATCTCTGGTACGGCTGGCAGGAGAAAAGCGGCGGCGCAATGCTCGATTTCGGCAGCCACGACGTCGACTGGCTGCGCTGGATCGGCGGCGATGTGAAGACAGTGTGTGGAAAGACGTTCAGGGTGCGCGAGACGATGCACGCGGACGAGCACGGCTCGGCGATCTTTATGTTCAAGAAGGGCGGGGTTGCGACGGTCGAAGACAGTTGGTGCTCGCATCTTGGCGATAGCTCGGTCGGCATCATTGGCACTAAAGGGACGATGATCATCGGATCCGACGGGAAGGTCCGCAGGCGGATCGGCTACGTGGGGCAGGAAGAAATCCTGGACACCGAGGCGGCGATGGCGATCGACCCGAAGGGCAACCTCGGCAAGAGGGATGAGAGCGGGGCGATCCAGAAGGTAGTGACGCCGGACGAGTTGATTCAGGAGCATTTCTTCCGGTGCATCGAGCAGGACATCGAACCGCTGACTCCGGCCGCCGAGGGGCGGAAGACGCTGATGACGATTTTGGCGCTGTGGAAGTCCAGCAAGACGGGCAAGGCCGTCGAGGTGGATAGCGTCGCGAAGAAGCCGGGGCGAAAGTAGTCGGGCTGGATACGAGGATCGGAGCGGCGGCAGGCAGGACGCCGGCCCCACCAAGGGGACGCAGAGCGGTCTTGTTGTAGCCGCCCGGGTTGAGGGCGGCTGATACGGATCGCCGACGGATTTTGGAGAATGGCAGGTGACGATGAAGAAGTCAATTTGTCTAGGATGCGTGCCGGGGCGCGATGATGGCGAGCGGTATGCGAACGCGGCGAGGTGCGGGTTCGCGGCCGTCGAGGTCGGGACGCTGGTCGATCCGGCGGAACGGCGCAAGCACAAGGACCTGGCCGCGAAGCACGGGCTCGCGGTGTGCAGCGTGATGAACAGCGACCACTGGCAGTACCCGCTGTCGGACCCGGACCCGGGGGTGCGGGAGAAGTCGCTGGCGGGCGTCGCCGCGTCAATCGAGACGGCGGCCGCGCTCGGCGCGGATACGGTGCTCGTGGTGCCGGCCGTGGTCACGCCCGACGTAACGTATGAGGAGGCGTGGGAGCGGTCGGCCGATTCGATGAGCTGCGTACTCCCGCTCGCCGAGAAAAGGAAGATCGTGCTTGGCGTCGAGAACGTCTGGAACATGTTTCTGCTGAGTCCGCTGGAGTTCGCGGGGTACGTGGACGGGTTCGGGAGCGAGTATGTCGCGGCGTATTTCGACGTGGGCAACATCGTCGCGTACGGCTACCCGGACCACTGGATTCGCACGCTCGGCGAAAGGATCGGGAAGGTCCACCTCAAGGGATTCGACGCCGCCAAGCACGCCTTCGTGCAGTTGCTGGATGGGACGATCGACTGGCCGCGCGTGATGGCGGCATTGAGAGACGTTGGCTATGATGGCTGGCTGACGGCGGAGCTGGGACCTGAGGGGCCCGACCTGCTGGAGGGCCTCGCAAAGATTAGCGGGGACATGGACCGGATTCTGGCGGGTCGAGCGAGAGGGCCGCGACAAGGATGACGAGGACGCGTCTCGAAGACGAGACGACGACGAGGAAGATCGGGGCATCATCAACTGGTTTTGACGAAAGGAAGGGAATGAAGAAGCGCAAGGTTGGGGTGTTTGTTGAGTCGTTCCGGCTGCCGACGAGGGATGGGATCAAGAAGGCGGCGGAGCTCGGCGTGGACGGGATTCAGTTCTTCTGCACGTCGGGCGACATGGCTCCGGAGAACATGACGCGGACGGCCCGGAACGAGCTCAAGAACTTCCTTGCGAGCCACAACCTCGTGATCAGCGCACTCTGCGCCGACTACGGCCACGGCTTCATGAACCCCGCCGACGCCGAGGAATACGTGGAGAAGTCGAAGAGGTGCGTCGACATGGCCCTCGACCTCGACACGAACACCCTTACCACGCACATCGGCGTGGTGCCGGAGAACGAGAACGATCCGGCCTGGAAGACCGGGCTGGAGGCGCTGTCGGACCTGTCGGCGTACGCGGAGTCAAAGGATGCGCTGTTCGCGTGCGAGACGGGGCCGGAGGCCCCGGCGCTGATGAAGAAGTTCCTTGACCGGATTCCGACACGGGCGATCTGCGTCAACTATGACCCGGCCAACCTGGTGATGGGCGGCTACGACCACTTGGGCGGCGTCGAGATCCTGGGCGAGTACATTGTCCACACGCACGCGAAGGACGCCGTCCGCGTGAACGGCCAGGCAAAAGAGGTGCCGCTGGGCGAGGGGGCGGTGGACTTCCCGAAGTACCTCGCGAAGCTCGACGCGATTGGCTTTGACGGCTTCCTGGCGATCGAGCGGGAGGTCGGAGCCGATCCCGTGAGCGACGTGGCGCAGGCGGTCAAGTTCCTGCGCGGACTGAAGTAGAAAAGGATTTCTGGACAGGATCAACGGGATTGCCGGGATAAGAAAAGGGGCCGACGATGAGTCGGCCCCTTGTCATTTGTGCCGCGATCAACCGGGGAGCTACGTCGGGTTCGGGACGAACGTGGCGCGGCAGCGCTTGAGGTAGTTCATGCCCGTGACCTGACCGGTCATTTCGAGTTCGCCGCGGTAGACGGGGTCGTGCCAGCCTTCGATGTCGATGCTGCCCTCGAACCCGCCGCGGCGAAGCTCGCTGATGATGTCGGTCCAGTTGCTGTCGCCGAAGCCCGGGGTGCGGTGGAAGGCGAATGGTACGGGGCCGCGTACGCCGTGCTCGCGGACGACGTCCCACAGGACGGTGGCGTCCTTGCCGTGCACGTGGAAGATTTTCTTGACGTACTTGCGAAGCTGCGGC
>CAYXNI010000197.1:0-5286 GCA_964466285.1 uncultured Planctomycetota bacterium
GCACTACCTTTCCTTGGATGAGAAGACGATGTCGGTGACACTGGCCGCTTATGGCTTTCTGGCAGCGGCGCTACCGGTATGGCTTCTCCTACTGCCACGTGATTATCTGAGCACGTACATGAAGCTCGGGGTCATCTTTGCCCTAGCTATCGGCATCCTCATTGTGCATCCAGAAATCAAGATGCCCGCGCTGACAAAATTCACGGCTGGTGGCGGGCCTGTGATTCCCGGCAAGCTCTTCCCCTTCAATCCCAAGCCGCATGCTCTTGTCGGCGCCGATGGCGAGGAAAACCGCCTTGAAGCCCTGCGCGAAGAGGCCATCCAAGGTCAGGTCGCGGCCCAGGGCGGTGCTGCACTGGAGCGTGGTGTTCTCGTCCATGAGCGCGGCGATTTCCTTCCGCACGACATCCCGGGGCAGCCGATAGGCCGGAATGCAGCTGATCAGCATTCCCCCCGGCTCGTCACCCGCCTCGAAGACCGTCACGCGGTAACCCAGAAGGGAGAGATGATGCGCCGCTGTCAGCCCGGCCGGACCGGCGCCCACGACGGCCACCTTCGCGACATCCTCCTTCCGCGGAGCGCGGCCGGGCTTGTAGGTCGAGGGATCAATGCGGTCGGTGACGAATCTCTTCAAGGCGCGGATCGCCACCGGATCGCCTCCGGTCGTCCCCAGCCGGCACCGGGATTCGCACTTGTGGCCGCAGACACGCGCGCAAACCGACGGGAACGGATTCGGCTCCCGGATCACGCGATAGGCCTCCTCGTACCGGCCTTTTTCGATCAGGGCCACGTAACGCCAGACCTCCGTCCCCAATGGGCAGGCCGTCTGGCAGGCGGCGCACACCAGATCGTTGCAGACAAAGGCGTCGCACCGCTTCTGAACGATATGCCGCTCGTACTCATGGCGATAGTATCGAAGGGTGCTCAGGACAGGATTGGCGGCCGTTTGGCCAAGGCCGCACATCGTGGTATCCTTGACCACCTCCGCGAGTTCCTGGAGGAGATCCAGTTGCTCGATCGTACCCCGGCCCTTGGAGATGTCATCGAGGATCTCGTACATTCTCTGGATGCCCTTGCGGCAGGTAAAGCACTTCCCGCAGGACTCGTCCTTGAGAAAATTCATAAAGTACTTGGCGATATCCACCATGCAGGTGTTCTCGTCCATGACGATCATGCCGCCGGATCCCATGATGGACCCGGCCTGCGCGAGACTGTCGTAGTCGATCCGAAGGTCGAATTTTTCCGCGGGGATGCACCCTCCCGAGGGGCCTCCGGTTTGCACCGCCTTGATCCGGGCCTTGCCCGGCGCCCCGCCGCCGATATCGTAGACGATCTCCCGGATGCTGATGCCCATGGGCACCTCGACCAGACCGGTGTTCTTGACCTTGCCGACCAGGCTGAAAATCTTGGTGCCCGAGTTCCCCTTGGTCCCGATCTTCGCGAACGCCTCGGCCCCGCGCCTGAAGATGAGCGGGATGTTGGCCCACGTCTCGACGTTGTTGATCGCCGTGGGTTTGCCGCCGATCCCTTTCTGGATGGGGAAAGGTGGCCTCTGCCGCGGTTCTCCCATCTTCCCTTCCACGGACCGGATGAGCGCGGTCTCCTCGCCGCACACAAAGGCGCCCGCGCCTATCGCCACGCGGATGTCGAAGGAAAAGCTTGAGCCCAGGATGTTCCGGCCCAGAAACCCGATCTTACGAGCCTGCGACAGGGCCTCTTCCAGATTCTTGATCGCGAGGGGGTACTCGGCGCGGACGTAGACGACGCCGTCCGTCGCACCCGTCCCGTAGGCGCCGATAATCATGCCCTCGATGATGCTCTGAGGGTTGCCCTCGAGCACGCAGCGGTCCATATAGGCTCCGGGATCGCCTTCGTCGGCGTTGCAGACCAGATACTTCCCCTGCTTGCCCGGCTGGTCGGCCAGGAATTTCCACTTCATCCCTGTGGGGAAACCGGCGCCCCCACGACCGCGCAATCCCGAAGCACGCACCTCAGCCACGACCCATTCCGGCTGACCTCGGGCAAGAATCCCTCCCAGGGCGGAGTAGCCGCCGGCCGCGATGTAGGTGTGAATGCTGACCGGGTCAACCTTCTCGTTCTGGGCAAGGATGGTCCGGTGCTGTTTCTTGAAGAAAGGCACGTCGTTCTGCCGTCCCACCCTTTCTCCAGTCGCCGCATCCTGAAAACACAGGTCCGGCAACACCTTGCCGCTGACCGCGGCCTCCATTATCCGCGGGACATCCTCGACATGGACTTTCGGGTAGAAGATACCGTCCGGCTCCACCAGAATCGACGGCTCCATCTCGCAGAACCCGTGGCAGCCGGTGATGCGAAGGTGAGCGCGTTGGTCGAGCCCCTTGGCCTCGATCTCGCGCCTGGCAGCTTCCACGAGCTCGTTCGCGCCGCTGGCCTGCCCACAGGTCCCGGCCGGTATGACGATCGTGGGGCGTTGCGGATCATCCGCGGCGGACAAGCGAGCCCTCAAGGCGTCGAATTCGTTGAACGTTTTCAGCCTATCCATGAACGTGTCCCGCAGGTTGCCGCGCCGATCGCGGTCGCGGCCCGGCTTTGCGGGCTTCCTCTATCAGCCGTGCGACGTGCGACTTCCTCACCTTGGGAAAATAGCGGCCGTCGATGACCACCGTCGGTCCCAGCGCGCACGCGCCCAGGCAGTTCGCGGTTTCCAGGGTGAACTCGTTGTCCGGCGTGGTGTTCCCCGCCTTGATACCGAGCCGGCGCTCGAGCTCTTCGACAATGGCAGGGGCGCCCCGCACGTGGCACGCCGTGCCGAGACAGGCGCAAATGAAATGCTTTCCCCTAGGCTTGAGGCTGAACGAGCGATAGAAGGTGGCTACACCGTACACCTCAACCAGGGGCCATCCCGTCTCCTTGGCTACGGTCCTTAGCGCATCCTCGGGAAGGTAGCCGAACTCATCCTGAATGTTTTCGAGAACGGAAAGCAGTCCGCTGCGCTCCTTGCCGTGGCGGTCCAGGATCTCGCGGACTACTTGCTGTGTAACCACTTCTTCAGCCATAGAAGCTCCCTCTATTCTGGCGCATGCCTGGGCAAGCCTTTTCATCGCGTCACTGTCATTCGGGGAGATGCCGGAGACAGCCATAGGTGCACGTCGTCAAAGCCTTGGGACACTTGTAGTGGCCTCGGACGTGTACGGTCGGTCCTGGCTGAGGCCTGCCGATAACGTACTCTCATCCGTGGCCGCCGTCAAGGCGGTTTGTTGATTTTTCCACTGCAGAGCAACTTCATCCATTCACAAAACGCTTACGCGAATCCTGTAAGACCCTTTGATCTTCTCCTTCACTTGGATTTGTATCTTGTTCTTCGCGTCCTGAAACAAATCCTTCTTGCCGACGTCAAAGGCTGCACTTTCAAGATGTGGGACAGAGGGATCGGCATTCACGAGTTTCACCGGAGCCTTTCCGTGACGGCATTCGGCGATGTTGTCATCCGCGTACATTATCAAGATGCCGCTTCCCGGCAAGTTCTTGTCGAAACCAACAGGCTGGCGGTTCTCGATCAGATAGTAGGTTGTCTCCGTGATCGGTATCTTGCACACCAGAATCTCCGACGCCGCGTCGTCCAGAGGCCCCAGGATGAACTCGGCCTTTTCACCCGGCTTCACGGTCTTGATCTTTGACGGATCGACCCAGTTCAGTCTCAGTCTGGTCCAGGAGGATATGCCCGGGGGAGGCACCTCCCTTTTGTAGAAGTGGCACGACATGGGGTCCCAGAATCCCATGTTGATGGTCGAATCGACAAATGTCTCCCGCATGGGGCCGGGCTTCGCCTGCAGGTCATGATCGTAGAGGCAGGGGACCATTCTCTTCCCGCCCTTTACGCCTCCAAGAATGTGGGCGACGTCATGAAAGAGAGTCCCAAGATGTGCGTGAAAACAGAAGATCGCCACCCCTCCCTTGATTGCCTGGCCCTTCCTGGTCTTCAGGCCGCCTTCCGCGTTCCATCCCAGCATGCCCGGGTATCCGCACAGACCGATCATTCCATAGTCCGTGACACTGGCACCCATGAGAACGACCACGAAGGAGTACTTCGAGAAATCGACCTCCTCATCTGCAGCATTGATGGCGTCGTCGATCAGTTTCTTGACTCGGGACCTGTCCACTTCGAGATTCCGTGGCGAGATTCTGTACTGGCGGACGGAGTCAGGCATGGTGTACCAGTTCTTCGTCACGTCGATCCCCAACGAAACCTTGCCATAGGACATCTCCTTGACGTAGGCGTTCAACTGCATGGAAAATCTGGCTTGGACTGCGGTCCTGTTCACGGCGTGTTTCACGTCCGGGAATTCCACCAGGATCACGATCCCCTTCTCGACGGCCTCTCCCGCGGGCTTGTTCTTGGCCACTTCAGGAACATCTCCTCCAAGAACTACGGCTTGGAGCATCAGAATGGCCAAGGGGGCCATCAGAACAAAGACGGGAAAAGGAATTGGCCGAACCGCGTTCCGTTGCATCTTGGATCCTCATAACGATATCAAGTTGCCACTGAACTTCCGTCGAACAAAACCGTCATGCTCACCACATCCTCTCCGCCTTCTTCCGCCTCGGCCTTGTCCTCAACATCATCCGTCAGTCCTCACCTGCACTTCCGCCGAACTATGTTCCCGCGGCGGAGGGAAAGCAGTGAGGCCCACGCCGGACTCGCCGAACCGTCACTCCGCGCTGCTCAGAGGCCGACGGCAACCGCCCCCTGGTCTGCCGACTTCTCCGCCGCAAGAATGATGCGCGTGTTCAGCAGACCATCCTCCCCGGACGTGACCGGCTTCTTCCCGTCTCGCACGCACTCCACGAAGTGGTAGACGCTCTCGACCGCAAAGCCGGCCTGACGGCCGTGCACTTCGGGAACAACAAACATGTCGGGCAGAGACGCGCTGGGGAACCCCCGCGGTGTGAGCTCAGTATGCTTCTCGATCGCGCCGCAACGCTGGGGATTCAGATAGATCACGCCTTTCGTCCCGATGATTTCCACGCGGTGATCCACAAGAGCCGGCGAACTCTGTGGCAACACCCAGCAGTTCTCCACCACCGCGACCGCGCCGCCGTCAAAATCCAGAATCGTCAGATACATGTCCGCGGTCGGAATCCCCATGTCTGCCAGAATCTTCTCCTGCCGGCGGCAGGTGACGCGACGCGGGGCCTTGCCCATAAACCAGCAGGTCGTGTCGATGGAATGGCTGCCGAGAAAAAGCATCACCGAAGGCTCTCCCGCCCACGGCAGCATCCTGGTCGGCACGTAGATCGTGTCGCTCA
>CAYXNI010000198.1:0-5281 GCA_964466285.1 uncultured Planctomycetota bacterium
AGGCCGGAGTGTTGCCGCAGTGGAAGCCCATGAACAGGTCCTCGCGGGCTGCGCCCTTCAGGTCGCTGATTTCAAGGTCGTCGGGCACGGTGTTGTTGATGTCGAGCAGGGTGGCTGGGAACAAGCCGGCGAGCTGAACCATGTACTCGGAGACGGCGCCGTAGATGTCGACCTCGCAGGCGGTCGGGATGCCGCGGGCGGCGAGACGGCCGTTCACATAGCAGGGGACGAAGCCGAAAGCTTTCTCAAACGCGGGCCAGCACTTGTTGGCGAAGACGCCATACTGGCGCGAGCCGAGGTTCTGCTCGAAGAAGGTCGTGAGGGCCAGCTCGAATTGCGCGAGCTGGGCGAGTTTCTCCGGATGCTTGTTGCCAGTGCCGAGTTCCTTCGCCATCGACCTGGCGATGACGTTGATCTTCCGCTTCTGGTCGGCGACGGAGTTGTAGAGCTCGAACATGTCGAGCTCGGAGTTCTCCATGACCTCGACGCCGAGGTCGTAGAGCGGCTTGATGGGTGCGTTGCAGGCGTAGAAGTCCTGCGGCCGCGGGCCGAACGAAAAGGTCTTGAGGTTCTTGATGCCGACGACGACGCGGGCGACGTCGATGAAGTGGGCTATCATCTTCGCGACCTGGCCGGGCAGGGCAACGGGCATCTGGGGGATGTGGGCGCGCAGGTTGCGGAGGCCGACGTTGATGGAGGCGTTGAGCATGCCGCAGTACGCGTCGCCGCGGCCGTCGATGAGAGAGTCCTTCGACTCTTCGGCGGCGGCGACGAGCATGAACGGGACGCCGAGCTTCTCGGCGAAGATGGTCGTGGGGCCTTCGGGCCCGAAGTTGCCGAGGTAGATCGTCACCGCGTTGACGCCCGCGTCTTTCATCTCGGCGGCGGCGGCGAGGGCGTCCTTCTCGGACTCGATGATCGTTTTGGCCGGGATGATCTTCAGCTTGAGCTTCCGGCACTCGGCGACGACGTTCTTCATCCGCTTGCGACTGAGTTCGATCGGAAAGCAGTCACGGCTCACGGCGACGAGGCCCATCTTCACGTTCGGGGTATTCGTCAGCTTCATCTTCGCCTCCTTTTGAGTTGGATTCTCCAACGGCGGATTCTAGTTAACGGCGGAGGAAAAAGCAACCCCCGAAACGGATGCGAACGTGGCGGCATGCCGCCACGTTCGCAGTCCCGCATCCGTACGCCCGGCCGGGCTTGTTACTTTTGCTTCTTCCCGGCCTTCTCGACGGCTTCTTTTCGCTGGGCTTCGGCCTTGTCGGCGGCGGCGGCCATGCGTCGGGCCTTGGCGGCGTCGAGCTTCATCTCGGCGATGGTCTTGGTGTGGAGCCGAGCGGCGCCCTTGAAGCCTTCGCGGACCTTGATGTACGTCCCGTCACGTTTCGATTTCGCGAGGTGCTTCTTCGCGGCGGTGATTGCCTTCCTGTACTGCGGCAGCCACTGGGCCTGAGCGATGAGCATCTCGTCGACCATCTGCCAAATCTCGGGCGGGTCGCAGACCGCGCCCGTCAGCGGGTCGATCATCATGGCCTGGCGCAGGAGTTCGTCGTCGCCCTTGACGGCGGCCTCGACTGCGAGCTTCTGTGTCCAGACGGTGTGATTGAGGACGGCCGCGCAGCCGAGCGGCAGGTCGCCGACCTTCGGCACGCTGATGCCGTTGGCGTCGACGTAGCAGGGGACTTCGATGCAGCATTCGTCGGGCAGGTTGGTGATGCAGCCGTTGTTCATGACGTTGAAGTGGCCGCGGTAGCGGCGGCCGGTTTCGAGGCTTTCGATGATGTACGGGCCGTGCTCGCCGCCGCGCTTGTCGGGGCCGAACTGCATCGGCGGCTGCTTCATCCAGGTCGGGAAGTCGGTCTCGAACCAGCGTCGGCCTTCCGTGCAGACCCGCAGGTAGCCGCCTGTCTCGCCGTTGATCCAGCATCCGAGGTCGATCCAGTTCTTGATCTCGTTGAGGCGCTTGCGATACCACGGGACGTACTCGCTGAGGTGGCCGTTGGACTCGGTGCTGTAACAGCCGAACCTGCGGAGCATGTCGATGCGGACTTTTTCTGTCTTGCTGTATACGGGGTGCTTCTCGAACGCGGCGAGAAGCTTGCCGGTCAGGTCCTTGCCCTTGTGGCGCACCTGGATGTACCACGTCTGGTGGTTAATGCCCGCGCAGATAATGTCGACCTCGTTCGACGGAAGGCCGAGCGCCTCCGCGATCTGCCAGTGCCCGCCTTGGACGCCGTGGCACAGGCCAACGACGGGGACGCCGTAACCGTACTTGTTACAGGCCCACGTGCACATGGCCATCGGGTTCGTGTGGGTGATGAGCATGGCCCCAGGCTTCGCGACTTCGCTGATGTCCTTGCAGAAGCCGAGCATTGCGTTGATGCCGCGCTGGGCGTACATGATGCCGCCCGCGCAGAGGGTGTCGCCCACGCACTGGTCGATGCCGTACTTGAGGGGGATGTCGATGTCGGTCTGGAAGCCTTCGAGGCCGCCGACGCGGACGACGCAGAAGACATAGTCGGCGTTCTTGAATGCCTCGCGGCGGTTGAGCGTCGCGGTGATGGTGGACTTGAGTCCGGCCGCCTCGATGTCACGCTTGCAGAGCTTGTAGACCATGTCGAGGTTCCGCTTGCTGATGTCGGTCAACGCAAGCTGGGTCGTGTCCTTGAACTCTGGGACGCTGAGCAGGTCTCTGATGATGCCGCGAGTGAAGCCGATGCTGCCAGCGCCGATAATCGCTACTTTCATAGACAGGCCCCTTTTCTGAAGTGCAGGGTTCGAGAATAGAAAAGAACGGCAGAATTGTAGTCGGTCCTCCTTTCACATGCAACAGCCAGGAGCAGGAGCCTTAGCTGGATCGCTGGCGCGAACGGGGCGAGCGAACGGGGCGAGCGAAGTTATTGCACGTCACCGCCGACTCCGGTAGAATGGGGTTGAAGCGGGAACGCTGACCGGCCTTCACAATACGGGGCTGCAGGGACCAGGCGATGTCTCGATGTGTCAACCTGACTCTTGTCGTGGCCTTGGGCATCGGGCTGGCCGCGGGAGCGAGGCCGCCCGAAGCCGGGGGCGCTGAGGCCGCTCAGTCTCTCGATCGCGCAGTTTCCACGCTGAACGACTGGAACAGTTCCCAGGCGGACCGGACTGCGGCTCTCGCGGAGCTTCGAGGCGCCCAGAGGGGTGCGTTCGATCACGTGCGTACGCTGCTCAAGTCCCAGGTCTGGATGACGCGGTGCGACGGCCTGGCTCTGGCCCAGGAACTTGGGCTGCCCGAACTGGGCAAGGCGGTGGCCGGCGCGCTGGCTGATCGAAACTGGGCCGTCCGTGAGCGCGCGGCATCCGTCGCCTTGAACATCAACGAGGCCGCGCGGGCGGAGGTGGAGCCCGCACTCAGGAACCTCCTCAGTGACAGCATCGCCCGGGTGCGGTTTGCGGCGTACAAGGCGTTGGTCACGTGGCGTCCCGACTCCGAGTACGTGGGCCAGGCGCTGGCGGACCCGGAGCCCGAGGTGTCATATTGGGCGGCGCAGAAGTACCTGGAGAGCGCCCGGGCGGGCCGGCTCGGCGCGGAAGCCAGGTCCAAGCTGATCGACAGCATCATAAGCCGGTTCCAGGCTCGCCGCTGGTCGGGGCTTGACCGGGCCGGCGTGGCGACGCTGTTCTCGCTGGGGCCGGGCGCGATTGACGCCCTGTACGAGGCTATCGTGGCGGAAGAGCCTCAGGTCCGCCGGAGGGCGCTGTCCGTCATCGGCTCGATGGCCGGGCGAAGCAGCGTGGATCTGATGTTGCAGTTCCTGGACGATCCGGACCAGAGCCTCCGGGTGACCGCGATGAACACTGTTGTGAACTATTGCGAACAGAGCCACGCGGCGCGGCTGCTGGAGATCTTGAACTCGACGGGCGATCCGAACGTGCGCCGGAGCGTTCCTCAGGCGTTCGGCCGGCTGAAATACAAGCCGGCGATTCCGCGGCTTCTGGAGATGGCGCGGGAATCGGACCAGAGCACACGGAGCGTCGTTTTTCAGGCGCTCGCGCAGATCGGTGATAAGTCCATCGTCCCCGGGTTGCTCGAGATGTACCGCTCCGAGTCTCAGGAGGGGCTGCGGGGCGGGATGGTCGCCCCCATCGCTCAACTGCTCGGGGCCGAGGCGGGGCCGTTTCTCAGCGAAGCGATACGCGACGACGATCCGAACGTCCGGAGGAACGCGCTTTACGCCGCTCGCCAGCTTCCCAAGACGGATGAGAGGATCGACCTCCTGGTGAGCATCATCAGGGGCGAGGACGACGACAATGTGCGTCAGACTGCGATCAGCGGCTTATCCGATCTTCAATCGGAAGAGATCGTGGACGTGCTGCTTGAGGTCTTGAGGCAGGGCGGGCCGCGGTCGCGGCAGACGGCCGCCCAAGTGCTTGGCAAGCAGCGGTCCCCGCGCTCCGCACAGGCGATCGTGGAGGCGTGCGGCACCGAGCAGGACCCCGCCGTCCGGACCGCTCTGGTTCAGGCGATGGGCCAGATCCAGGACGCTCAGGCGGTGCCGTTCCTGCGCAGGGCACTGAACTCGAAAGAGCCGGAGTTCAGGGCCGCCGCGCTGATTGCGCTCACACGCTTCAGCGACGGAGTGACCGACGAAGAGCTGGTGCAATTCATCGGGAAAGAGAACGACGGGAATGTCCTCCGAGGGTGCTTCAGCCTGATCGCGAGCCGGCGCATCACGGACGAGCGGCTTGTCCCGCGGCTGGGCGAACTCGCCGACTCGATGGACGGGGAGATTCGCGCGGGAGCCGTGAACTGCATCGCCGCGTTCGACAGCGTGCAGGCGGTGGCGGTCTTGTGCAAGGCGATCAAGCAGGACACCGACGGCAGTAGCAGGGGCATCGCCGTCCGCGCACTTGTGGGCAAGATTTCGAGCAGGAAGGTTGCCGTCGCGGGTCTGGGGAAATCGTTGGCCGAGGCGCTGGAGACTCCGGACGAGCCGTCGCGGCGGGAGATCATCTCGGCTTTGGGCGGCCTCGCCGACCGGCAACTGGCGGCGCTCCTGTTGAAGGCCCTGGAATCGGACACGTCGGACGGGGTCCGGCAGGCTGCGGCCGAAGGCATTCGCCGGATCGCCGACGCGGCCATGGTCCCGCCGCTCCTCGAGGCCGTCCAGGCCGAGCAGAAGATGGAGACGCGGGTGATTCTCATTGGCGTGCTGGGACAACTGAACGACCGGCGGGCCTTGCCCTTCTTTCAGGAGAGTCTCCGCGCCGCGGAACCTGTGGTGCAGGCCGCCGCTCT
>CAYXNI010000199.1:0-5264 GCA_964466285.1 uncultured Planctomycetota bacterium
CCCCCTGCCGGCGACTGGCGCCAACAACCTCGACGGCGACCCGCTGTTCGTCGAGCTGGCCGCCCGCGTCCAGTTTCGTGCCGGCCGGCCCGACGAGGCGGTCAAGCAGTTCCGGAGGCTCGGCGGCCTTCTCAAGGACGATTATTCCTCCATCCAGGCCGAGTCGGCGGCCGGCGACTGGTTCGCGCAGTCGGGCCAGTTCGGCCCCGGGCTCGACTCGTGTCTGGACGTTGTGCGGCGGCATGCAGCCTCGCCGCACGCTCTGCCGGTTTATCGCCGTGCGCTCGGGCTCGCACGCGGGCTCCGGCAGGCGGAGACGGAGACCGCTCTGTGGGAAGCCCTCGCCGCGAACTTCCCTCAGTACGCGGTGGGCCGCTTTGCCGCGGCCGAGTTGTGGGTCCGCGGCCTCCGCGAGACTTGTCCTGTACCCCGGATGATCGTCCCGCGCGCCGACCCGCCTCCGGTCATCGGCGGCGGCATCGGCGATCCCGCGTGGAAAGGAGGGGCTACCACGGAGCTGATGTCGTTCTCGTCTGCGTGGCCGCGCAAGGTCGTGACCAGGGTGCGGCTGTGTTGCAGCGACGCCTCCCTTTTCGTCCTGGCCGAGTTGCCCTCGCCGCCGCACCCGGGATCGGCCGAGGACGACGCGTTCGTCGTTGCGCTGTCGCCGTGGCGCGATGCTCAGCGCTCGGTGCGGGTTGTCGTTCGCAACGCGCCGCAGGGCGGCGACTTGCCCAAGGGGGTGAAATGCCAGGTGGAGAAGCTTTGGGTTCAGCGCGACTCGGCCAAGACTGAAGCCGGCTGGGCCGTCGAGATGGAAATCCCGTTCGCGGCGCTCGGATTGGAGCCGCCGGGCAAGGGGGGCTTGTGGGCGGCGAACTTCGTCCGCGAAGGCGTCATGCCGACGTTCCCCTTCCGGAGCGTGCCCGTGGGCGTCTCCTGGGCACCCGTCGATTCCGGCAGCTCGATGCTCGCGCCCGAGTCTGCGGGGTACCTGATCTTCAAGTGAAAAGCGATGCTCAGCTGGAGAGGTATTCCTTGACGGCGGCCGCCAGGGTGTTGAGTGTCCAGGCCCGCTTCTTGTCGTCGCACTCGAGGAGCGTGATGCGGAACCCGTGCCGCTTGCAG
Organism: uncultured Planctomycetota bacterium; assembly: GCA_964466285.1. Taxonomy (GTDB): domain Bacteria; phylum Planctomycetota; class PUPC01; order PUPC01; family PUPC01; genus CAYXNI01. Next base: position 1,129 of record CAYXNI010000199.1, read on the forward strand.
CAGAAGCCGCTCAACGGGACGACGCAGATGCCGGCCGCGCCGAGCAGGTAGTAGACGAACCGGCGGTCGCGGGGTGCTCCGGCGACCAGGCCTTCCACCATGCGGCGGATTTCGGGGTTGCCGATGCGCAGGGACTGTTTGTCCGTCAGGGCGCCGTCGTTGAAGAGCACGGTGACGTAGAACGCGCCGGAGGGGCAGTTGACGCGTACGCCGCTGATGGCGGACAGGATGCCGTGGGCTTCCCTGGCGCGGGCCTCGAAGATGCCGGCCCGCCGCCGCAGGTGGCCGGGGTAGCGCGGGTCGCCCATGACCCGTGGGATCGAGAGCTGCGGAATTGTGGTCGAGCAGACCTCGAGCCGCTTCGAGGCGAGGAGTGAATTGACATAGGTGTTGAACATTTCGTCGCGGTTGCGGTTGATGACCTCGATCCATCCGCACCGGGCGCCGGGCCACGGGTATTCCTTGGAGATGCCGCGCATGACGATGCCGCACACGTCGTCGAGGACCTCGGACAGGTGGAGAGGCTGGTGGCCGTTGTAGACGATGTGGGTGTAGATTTCGTCGCAGATGAGGAACAGGCTGTTCTCGCGGGCGATGTCGACGATCTGGTCGAGGACTTCGCGCGGATACACGGCGCCGGTCGGGTTGTCGGGGTTGATGAGGAGGATTCCGGCGATGGAGTCGTTGTACCGGACCTTGAGGCGCAGGTCGCCGAGGTCGGGCATCCAGCCGTTGGACGGGTCGAGCTCGTAGGTCAGGTGTTCATATCCGCTGTGAGCGGCCTCGGCGGATGAGTGGGTGCTGTACGCGGGGGTGGGGCCGATGATGCGGGCCTCGCGGCGGAGGAAGCCGTAGACCTTGGCGACGGCGTCGCCGATCCCGTTGAAGAAGATGATGTCGTCGGGGGTGACCTGGACGCCGCCGCGCTTGTTGACCTCGGCGGCGAGGAATTCGCGCGTGGTGCGTACGCCTGCCGTGTCGCAGTAGGCCCAGGAGGTGTCCTCGTCGATGATCTCGTGGACGATCTTTCGGATCCATGGGGCGACTGCTTCGCCCTTCTCGACCGGGTCGCCGATGTTCTCCCAGGTGATGTCGAGGCCCAGGTTGCAGATCCTTTGCGCGACCTGGACGATCTCGCGGATCTCGTACGTGAGCGAGCCGGCGCCCATGTGAACGATGTTGCGACGCATGAGACTCTACCTTTCTCTGCCCAAAGTTATCGTCAGAGAGGGATGCTGTACCGTAGGTCAATTTTACCGCGAAACTGGCTAAAAGGCGAGAGGTGAATTCGTCGAGGCATTTGCGATCTGCCCTCGCGCGAGGTTCGTACACACAATCTGTAGGGGCGGGTTTCAAACCCGCCCCTACGAGAGGCACGATCGAGCCATCAACGCAAATGCCTCCGTCCCTGGGGTGTGCTAGGTCTGCTGGCGGAAAAGGGGCTGGAGGAACAGGCGGGCTGGGCCGCTGCTGGCCTCGAACCGGACGTATGCCTCGCCGGTCACGGAGTACTCGAACCGGAGGCCGTCGGCCTGGTAGAGCACACGGCCGCCGGGCCCGATGAAGCGGCCGGTGCATGGGGACTGCACGGCGACCTGGATCCGGCCGTCGGCCTCGTCGAACCGGTCGAGCAGCAGGCCGGTGGTTCCGTAGCAACGGCCGAGCCTGGCGGCGGCGATGATTTCCGGCGCGGTCACTCTTTCGACGAGGACCATGTTCCAGGCGTTGAGGAAGTCGGCGGGGTCGTGCGAATCGTCGTTGGCGAATCCCCACATCCGCAGCCCGGCGGTGAGCAGGCTGTCCCAGAAGTGTGTGTACTGCGGGCTGCACCCTGCCTTGAGCTTCCCGAGGACGCCGTAGTGGCCGTTGTAGGCTTCAAGGCCGTCGGGCAGGCGGCCGAGGGCGAGGATCTTCTCGCGGGACCAGTAGACTTCGTCCGGGCGCGGCTGGGGATGACAGACGATGGTGAGGAGGCCGCCGGCCGCGGCCATCGCGTCCCGAAGCGGCAGCAGGTACAGCGGCGGAACGGCCGTACCGATGAACAGGAGGTTCTCGGCCCGGCTGTACTCGAACCCTCGGAGGAAGATAAGGCCGGGGTGCGCGGTCTCGACAGCGCGGAGGTCGGTCACGGCGTCGTGGTCGGTGAAGGTGACGAAGCCGTATCCGTTGTCGCGGTATTTCCCGGCCGCCTGGGCGAGCGGGACGGACGCACAGGGGCTGTTCTCCTGGCAGTGGCCGTGGAAATTTCCGCGCACCCACAGGCCGGTGGCGTCGCGGTACGGGTTCAGCAGCTTGACGGGCACGGCATCGGTCTCCGGTTGCAGCACGCCCGGAACTCGGCATAGGCGTCGGCGAAAGGGCCGAACGACAGGGGATGCTCCACAAGGGTGCTCCTGGATGCCAGAATGCATCTTGGCACTGTGGGCTTCAGGCGCCCTGTGCGACGGGCACGTTGTAGAAGCCGAGCATCGGGATGAAGCGTTCCATGTCCATCGGGACGGCGGCCGGGTTGGCCCCGAACCCGCCGTGGACGACCGTGCGTCCGCTCAGCGCTCTCTTCAGGACAAGCAGCACTTTGTTGCCCGCGTAAACCATCTTCTCTATGGGCACGATGCCGGCCTCGTCCTCGACGCGGAAGGGGTTGCCGGTCAAGTCGATGATGTCCATGCGGCTGGTCACGGGGGCGAAGAGAAGTTCGACGGTCTTGCGGCCGGCCGCGGCCTCGGCGGACTGGATGTCGGGGGCGAGGTAGTCGATGGGTTTTCCGTAGAAGGCTCCGAGCGCGGACCGCGCCATGCGCTCGCCGAGGAGAATGTTGCCCGCCGGGCTGGTGTGGACGCCGTCGGAAAGAGACAGGTCGAGCGCGGGGACAACGGTCACGCCCTTAAGGCGGCGCGGGACCTGGCGCTGGGTCTCGCGGACGATCGCCCACAGGCGGTCGGCCTTCTCGTCCTGGCTCATCAGCAGGCGGTTGAGCTGAACGGTGATGACTGCAAGCTCGGGGTTCTTGAGGGCGGAGCGCCACGCTCCGACGGCGTTGATGAAGCGATCGGCGGCGGTCGCGGCGGTCTTCTCGTCGCCGGTTTCGCTTTCGCCCTGGTACCAGAGGACGCCCTTGACGCGGCCGCCAACGAGCTCGATGCAGTGGATCATGTTATTGTAGAGGATGGGGTCGCCGGGCTCGGCGGGGTTCCACATGCAGAGGGGCGAGCCGCCCAGCGAGGTCTGGACGAGGCCGATGGGGTGGCCGAGGTTCTGCTTGAGGAGGCGGCCGAAGTGGATGTAGGGCGAGTGGCCGGAATTGGCTCCTTCGCGGTTGCAGGGGTGCCGGGTGTCGGTGGACTCGTTCAGGGGGTGTGAGGCGAGCGCCCACTGCTCGCTGTTGCGGAAGAGATGGACGCCGAGTTCGGGCGGGTCGTTGTAGGGGCCGCGGCCGTACCCGGCGGAGTTGCTCTGGCCGGCGATGACCCAGAGGTCGCCGACGCCGAGGAAGTGCCGCATGTCGCCGCGCGGGTTCCATTCGCCCGCCGGGTTGTCGGCTTGGTGGAAGCGTGTTTCGAGGCGGTAGAGGCCGCCGGCGGGCGCCCGTAGCGTGGCGGACCATGTGTGATCGGGCCGGGTCTCGGCCGGGTGCCAGTCGAGCTCGTGGCTCACGGCGACGCCGGTGTCTTCGGCGACGAGGCGGAGCTCGACCTGTCCTTTTGCGTCGATGACCCAGCGTCCGCCCACGGTGATGGTGGCGAAGCCTTGCGCGTCCTGCTGAAAGATCTGCCAGTCGGCCGGCCCGTGCTCGATGATTGCGCCCACGTTGTCAGCCATTCGCGTGTTCTCCAGAGAGGGAAGGGCGGTGATCCGGTCAAGGCGGGCAATCTTATATCGAATTTCGGAGCGGGATGCAATGGGCGAACCGGTTCGACAGTGCAGACAAAAAAAGCCCGCGGCTCACAGAGCCGCGGGCTTCTGATGCGACACAGAACGTGTCAGGGCGATCAGTCACCGTTGTCCATGTACTGGAGGGACCTGAAGATGTCGGTGCCACCAGTCTGGGTATTGTCCCCGACATACCTCTTGGCGTCGGGAAGCGCGTCAACGTGGCTGTCGCTGAACACAGCGTTAATCACGTCATCGTGGTTCGT
>CAYXNI010000200.1:0-1982 GCA_964466285.1 uncultured Planctomycetota bacterium
CGCGCGTCCGGTCGCTGGCCGCCTGGATGACCGCCGCGACCCTCGGCCCGAATACGCGGCTCATCGAGCTTTCTCGAGACACTGACCCGGCCGTTGTGGCCAGCGCTCTGTACGCGCTGGAGCCTTTCCTGTCGGCTGACGCCTTCGAGCGCGCAAGGCCCAGCGAAGGCGCCATCCAGTACCTGCGCGGTCTCCTCAGCGGCGTGGTGCCCCGCCTGCGCGACGAGGCCCCCGAGGTGAGAACGGCTGCAGTGCTGGCCCTGGCCCAGAACCGCGAGGCGAACATGGCTCACCTGTTCAGCCAGGCGCTCCAGGACTCCGACTGGTTCGTCCGCTTCGCCGCCCTGAAGGCCCTGTCGAAACTCGAGCCCAAGACAGCGCTGGAGACGGTCAACGCGGCCCGAAAGGACGATATCCCACAAGACAACCAATGGACAAGGCGCGTGAGAGAGCGGATCGAACAGGGTTCACAGGCTGAAAAAGCGGCGAAGACGAAGAGCTGATGAACAGCGAAAGAGATGAACTGAAGCGGTCCGGCCAGGGCCACATCGTTCGGCACATGGACTCGCTTGAGGGCGAGCTCCGCGAGCGGCTCGCCCGGCAGCTCGGCAGGTTCGATTACACACTGGTGCGCGAGCTCCGCGAGCGTGCCCGGCGTCATGCCGCCGCCGAGCAGCCGGGCGAGTTCGAACCCGCGCCGGTGGTGCGCGCCGGCCGGCCTGACGGGCAGACCGCCGCCAGCCGCCGAGTCGGCGAAGAGGCGATCCGGAACGGCGAGGCCGCCGCGTTCGTCGCAGCCGGCGGTCAGGGTACACGCCTCCGATACGACGGCCCCAAGGGCTGCTACCCGATCGGCCCCATTTCCGGCAAGTCCCTGTTCCAGATCCACGCCGAAAAGATCCTGGCCTCCGCACGCCGGTATGCCGCGGCCATCCCGTTCTGCGTGATGACGAGCGAGACGAACGACGAGGCCGTCCGGGCCTTCTTCCGCGAAGAACGCTTCTTCGGCCTGAGCCCGAACGACGTGTTCTTCTGCGTCCAGCGGATGCTGCCCGCCTTCGACCGCGAGGGCCGCTTCCTTCTGGACGAGGCCGGCCACGTCTTCTGCAGCCCCGACGGCCACGGAGGGGCCTTCTTCGCCCTTCAGTCGAGCGGCGCCCTCGCCGACATGAAACGCCGCGGTATCCGCCACATCTCGTACTTCCAGGTCGACAACCCGCTCGTGCCGGTCATCGACCCGCTGTTCATCGGCGAGCACATCCGCACCAGTTCCGAGATGTCCAGCAAGGTTCTCGCCAAGCGCGAACCTCTCGAAAAACTCGGCGTGTTCGGCCGCTTCGGCGGGCGGCTCAGAGTCATCGAATACAGCGATATGAGCGAGGAACTGCAAAGGAGAACCCTGCCCGACGGCTCGCTCAAGTACGCCTTCGGCAGCATCGCGATCCACGTGGTTGACGCCGGTTTCGCGGAGCGAATGGGCTCGGCCGATCTTCCCTTCCACGTCGCCGTCAAGCGCGTCCCCTGCCTGAACGAGAAGGGCGAGCGGGTCGAGCCCGACGAGGCCAACGCGGTCAAGTTCGAGCGGTTCATCTTCGACGCCATTCCTCTCGCGCGCAATCCGCTTGTGATGGAGGTCCGGCGCGAGGACGAGTTCGCGCCGGTCAAGAACATTTCAGGCGAGGATTCGGCCGAGACCGCCCGCGCTGCGATGATGGATCAGCATCGCCGCTGGCTGTGGGACGCAGGCCTTGACGTGCCCGCCAACGTACGGGTCGAGATCAGCCCCCTCCTTGCGCTTGACGCGGACGAGGTCAGGGCGAAGGCCCGCGGCCTTGAGGTGAGAGACCCTCTGTACCTCGGATAGCGCAGAGACGGCAGGGGCGGCCCACCGGCCCATCCGCGTTCATCTGTGTTCATCCGTGGTGAATATCCGTCAGCGGCGGCCGGCGCGAACGAGCGTCTCCGTCATCCTTTGACTCCTG
>CAYXNI010000200.1:2082-5253 GCA_964466285.1 uncultured Planctomycetota bacterium
CTTGACGACCACGGTGCGTATCTCGCCGTCCTCAAGAACCACTGCGAGCGGTACGGACTGAGTGCGCTATTCCACCGAACCGAAGTGCTGGCCCGGCGCCGCAGCCCGGGCCGGCTGGACAGTAGACTTTCGGCGGAAAATCATTACCATTATGCAGCCATTGGGCCGAAACAGGAGAAATCATACGGACACGTTCAGGTCATACCGCGAGGCGCTCGACTACCTGTTCCACTTCACGGACTACGAGCGCATGCACCGCGTGACCAAGGCCACCTCGCTCTTCGGGCTGTCGCGGATGAACAAGCTGCTGGACTACTGCGGCGACCCGCACCTCCAACTGCGGACCGTCCACATCGCCGGCACCAAGGGCAAGGGCTCGACGGCCGCCATGCTCGCCTCGATCCTCCGCACCGCAGGCCTCAAGGTCGGCCTCTACACCTCGCCGCACCTGACCGACATCCGCGAGCGCATCCAGGTCAACGGCCAATGGATCCCGGAAGACGACATCACGCGCTATCTCAGCCGGCTGCGGCCGTACCTCGAAGTGGCCGAGCGCGGCGGCGACACCTACGCCCCGACCTTCTTCGAAACCTTCACCGTCCTGTCCTTCTTGCATTTCCTCGAGCAGCGCGCCGACGTGGCCGTCGTCGAGGTGGGCCTGGGCGGCCGGCTCGACGCGACGAACGTGCTCCGCCCGCTCGCCTGCGCCATCACGCCCGTCAGCTTCGACCACATGGACAAGCTCGGCACCGAGCTTCCCCAGATCGCCGGCGAGAAGGCCGGCATCATCAAGAGCGGCGTGCCTGTCGTGTCCGGCGTCCAGCGCTCTGACGCGCTGGCCGTCATTCGCGCCCGGTGCGCCGAACTCGGCGCTCCGCTTCACGTGGTCGCCGAAGACATCACGCTCAGGGCCCAGTCCGACCGCTTCTCGGTCAAGACCTGGCGGCGGCAGATCGGCGGCCTCACCGTTCCGCTCATCGGCCGGCACCAGCGCGAGAACGCCGCCACCGCGGTCGGCCTCGCCGAACTCCTGTGCGAAGCCGGCCATCCCATCTCTGCGGAATCCATTCGCGACGGCCTGCGCTCCCTTCGCTGGCCGGGCCGCATTCAGACCGTCGCTCGAGACCCCGAGATCATCGTCGACGGCGCACACAACACGGCCAGTATCGAAGTCCTTGTCGAAGCACTCGCCACACTGCCGCCACGCAGGACGATCTTCGTGCTTGCCATCGCACGCGACAAGGACATCCCCGCGATGCTCCGCCTGCTCGCCCCGCACGGGGCCGACTTCATCGTGACGAAAACGGGTAACCCCCGCGCCGCCGACCCGGCCGGCCTCAAGAAGCTGCTGGAAGAGCTCGGCGCAAAGAGCATTCACGCCGCCGAGACCCCGGCGAAGGCGCTCGATCTGGCTCGCTCGCACGCCGGCCCGGCGGACCGCATCTGCTTCACCGGCTCCATGTATCTGGCTGGCAACATCCTCGCCCTGTTCCCATGAGCCCCCCGAATCTCTCCATACTGCTGATCGTGCCGGCCCTCATCCTCCTGCGCCGCATCAGCGCCGCCCAGGTCAGCCGGCTGATGGACGGCCCCCTCGCCCCCATTGAATCCGTGAGCCATTACTTCTTCGCACCCACCCCCCTCGACAGAGAGAAGAAAATCCTGCGCTTTTCAGGGAGATCCGCGACTACATCTCGGACAAGCTCGAGCATCTGACGCTGGCGGACCTGGTCTGACCGGACCGTTCGTGTGGCTTTAGAGCAGGCGCCGCTAGTACGGGTCCCAGCACGTCCGCCATCCGCACAAAACCCAACTCGGGTGGATGAACACCGCCGATCGCGAGTCGAGCCCAGGCTGTTTCTCCCTCTTCCTTCAGGACGGTTTCCCGGCGGGCACGACGCTCGGGCTTCGGCCTGCACATTCCGGCCGTACCTATTACACGGGGACGACTAGTCCGTACTTCTTCTTTCCGGCGCGGATAGTGATGAACTGGCCATTTCGAACGTCTTGGTCTGTGAGGATTCTGTCAATAGATTCGATGCGCGTCTCGTTCACATACACCCCCCCTTGTTCCATGAGCCGGCGCGCCTCGGATTTACTCTTGGCAAGTTTCGTACCCACAAGAGCGTCGATAATGGAAATGCCTTGAGCCAGTTCCTGCTCACTGACCTGCATGTAGTTTGACTTCATGTCAGCTGGTGTGGGGAAGAAAGCCTCGAGCCCGGATGTTTTCTCGAACAGCGCTTGGGACGTCGCGCGAGCTAGAGCTGCCTGTGCATGGCCGTGGACCAGTTCTGTCAGCTCGAATGCCAGCCGCTTCTTCGCCTCGTTCAGCGCGGGGCCGGGCTCCACGTTCGCCAGCTTCCGCACCTCGTCCATCGGCAGGAACGTCAGCATGCGCAGGCACCGCTCGACGTCCTTGTCGTCCACGTTGCGCCAGTACTGGTAGAACTCGTACGGCGTCGTCCGCTCCGCGGACAGCCAGACGGCGCCCTTCTCGGTCTTGCCGAACTTCTTTCCGCTCGACGTGAGGAGCAGCGGCACGGTCAGCCCGTAGACCTCGGCGCCCTCGACGCGGCGGGTGAGGTCGACGCCCGCGCAGATGTTGCCCCACTGGTCGCTGCCGCCGAGCTGCAGCCGGCACCCCTCGCGGCGATACAGCTCGAGGAAATCGTAGGCCTGGAGCAGCATGTAGTTGAACTCGAGGAACGTCAGGCCCTTCTCCCAGCGCTGCTTGAAACACTCGGCGGCCAGCATCCGGTTGACGGTGAAGTGCACGCCGACGTCGCGCAGGAACTCGATGTAGTTGAGCGGCGCCAGCCAGTCGGCGTTGTTCACCATCTTTGCTTTGGCGGTTTGCGGAATCTCCGAGGCCAATGTCGGCTTCAGCCCGTCACGAGCATCATCCTCGAAGACCAGGAACTGGCGGAGCTGCCGCTTCTGCGCATCGAGGTTCCGCCCGATCTCCTCCGCCGCGAGCAGGCTTCGCAGCTCGGTCTTTCCGCTCGGGTCGCCGACCATCCCGGTGCCGCCGCCGACGACCGCGACGGGCCGGTGCCCGGAGCGCTGCAAATGCGCCATCGCCAGGATCGGCAGCAGATGGCCGACGTGCAGGCTGTCCGCGGTCGGATCAAACCCGACGTAGAACGTGACCGGCGGCTTCGCCAGCAG
>CAYXNI010000201.1:0-5212 GCA_964466285.1 uncultured Planctomycetota bacterium
TGCCCCTACGGATTGGGGGCGTTTCTTCGCGAACCGGCCACATCGCAAATGCCTCAAGTTCCGTTCATGCTTACGAACCGGGCGAAGAACATGTATACTGGTTGGCGGGTTGATTAAAAGGAGTGCGCTCTATGAGGAAACTGCTCTTGCTGCTGATAGCGCTGGCCGTGCTGGCGGGTGGATGCTCGTTGTGGTCGGAGATATGGCAGCCGATGTGAGGCGTGCCGGCCGCCTGCAATCGGGCGTCTATCTGAGACGGGCAAGGTACTACTCTCTGGCATCCTGCCGAAGCTCGCCATCCGTCAGGCTCGCGGGGTTGGGAGAACCCACGGGCATCCAGTAGCGGCGGGCGCGGGCCGTGCTTCAACGAACGAGCGCCACGAATGAGCACGGGCCGGTTTACTCCAGAATCTCGCTCGGCACGCCGATGTCGATGACGGTCACATCTCCTGTCACCTGAAGTCCGAAGTTCCTGGTGAAGCCGACCTTGGGCAGCGCGAACGTTGCGGTTCGTGTGGCCCGGATGCAGTGGCCGAGCTTCTCGCCGGTGTCGGCGTCAAGGCCGGAGGGAATGTCGATCGCAAGGACCGGCTTGCCCGAGGCGTTGATAATATCGATGGCCGTGGTGAACGGCTCGCGCACCAGGCCGGACAGGCCGGTGCCGAGCATGGCGTCGACGATCAGGTCGTCGCGGGAGAAGTCGAGGCTGAGGGAACCGGTCTGGCGGATGTCGAGTTCCATTTCCTCGATGATCCGGAGGTTCGTTATGGCGTCGCCGCTGATCTTGTCGCGGCCGGTCAGGAGGTGGACGGTGACATCGACGGCGTGGTTGTGCAGGTGGCGGGCGACGACGAAGCCGTCGCCGCCGTTGTTCCCCGCGCCGCAGACGATGGCGGCGCGGGCCGCCGGTCGAGAGCCTCCCGGTCGAGCGAGGCGCTTGCCGCCCAGCATCTCGAGCGCGCATTGGGCGGCGCCGCGCCCTGCATTCTCCATCAGGATGACGCCGGGCATGCCGTACTCGTCGATTGCGACGCGGTCGATCTCGCGGATTTCCTGTGCGGTGACGTGACGCACGATCGGATCCCTCCTTGCCTCCCCAGAACGCATTCTAAGCGGGCGGGCGGGCGAACGCAATTGCCGCTCTTGAACCGTCCCGATTGCTTGCCCCGGCTGTGGGGGCCTGATATAATCGCGCCGTGAAAGTGTTCCCCGACAGGACTTGCGTGGCTTCCCTATGTGGACGAAGCGGATACTGATTCTGCTGCCGATTGTGGTGTGCCTGTTCCTGCTGCAGTCGTACTTTTGGGTGCCGACGTACGAGCAGCAGGCCCGCGCCACTCCCGAGCGGCTGAGCCAGTACATCGAGGGGTCGATTGGCGACGCACAATACCTGACTCCCATCCTGTACGCCGACAATGCCAGCGGTGCGATCGTGGCGCAAGTTTATGAGGGCCTTGTCGACCGCGACCGTGACCTGAACTGGCGCGGCCGTGTCGCCGAGCGCTGGGAGATCACCGAAGAGGCGTACTTCGTCGTCAACCCGACCGGCGCTCACACTCCGGAGCAGGCGGCCGGACTGATCCGGTCGGAACAGGCCCGCCGGAAAGGCGAGGACACGCCGCTTGGGAAGGCCATGGCCAATATAACCGAGGTCGCCGTGGAGCCGGCGGCGACCATCACTCGGAAGACGCAGGAGAAGACCGGCGAGGATTCGGACAAGAAGCCCAAACCCGTCGATGTCACCATCACTGTCAAGCGGCCCGCGCGCATCAAGCTGACGCTCAAGGATGTCGACCAGGACTTTTTCACCACGATCGAGCCTGTGCTGGGCAAGGGGTATTTCTCGTCGTTCACGACGGCCGAAGACCTGATTTCCGTTTCGCCAGCGGAGTTCGAGAAGGAGAAGAAGCGCTATGCGAAGGAGTATCTTCCGGCCACCGAACACAACCCGGTGATTGTCTTTTATCTTCGGCATGGCGTGAAGTTTCACGACGGCCACGAGGTGGATTCCGGGGACGTGAAGTTCATGTACGACATGTTTGTTGATCCCAGGAACGCCTCGCCATCCGCCCCTTTCTTTGAGCCGGTCAAGTCTGTCGAGGCGGTGGACCGGTACACCGTCCGCGTCGTCTACAAGGAACTGTTTGCGATGGGCCTCCAGAGCTGGGGAAACGGGATTATTCCGGAGCATCTGCTGAACGAGAAGGCGCGCCGGGCCGAGGCGGCCAGGAGGGGGATTCCGTTCGAGGAGTTCGACCTGCGCAAAGCGGAGTTCAACCAGCATCCCATCGGCTGCGGGCCGTTCCGGTTCGTCCAGTGGAAGTCCGACCAGTACATCGAGTTGACTCGTTTCGATGATTACTGGGACCCGCCGACCATGTATAAGGGCTACACATACCGCATCGTCCCCGACCAGCTCACACAGGAAATGGAGTTCTATGCCGGGGCGTTGGATAGCTACAACGTGCTGCCGCACCAGGTGGCCCGGCTCGAGAAGGACGAGCGGTTCCGGGCCTTCTCCGGCGTGTCGTTCGGGTACACGTACATCGGGTACAACATGCGCCGTGAGCCCTTCAAGGACAAGCGCGTCCGCAGGGCCCTGGGCATGGCCATCAATGTTGATGAGATCATCAAGTACGTTCTCTACGGCCAGGCGGAGCAGATCACGGGGCCGTTCGTCAAACAGACCGACTTCTACGACCAGGGCGTTCCGCCTGTTCCCTATGACCCCGAAGGTGCGAAACGCCTGCTGGCGGAGGCCGGCTGGAAGCTGAACAAGGACGGCCGGCTCGAGAAGGAGGGCAAGGTCCTTCGCTTCAGGCTGATGACCAATAACGGCAACGACGTTCGCAAGGCCATTATGGCGATCGCGCAGGACTCGTGGAAGAAGATTGGTGTGGACGTCAGCACCGAAACCGTCGAATGGGCGGTGTTCCTCGAGAAACACGTCGACCAGGGCGACTTCGATGCCATCATCCTCGGCTGGGGCATGGGCATCGACCCGGACCTCTATACCGTGTGGCATTCCAGCCAGAGCAATCCGTACCAGATGAACGTCTGCGCCTTCAAGAACGATGAGGCGGACAAGCTCATCATTCGGATCCGGCAGGAGTATGACCACGCCCGGCAGGTGGAACTCTGCCACAAGCTGCACCGGATCATCGCCGACGAGCAGCCGTACACGTTCCTCTACGTGGGCAAGTGGACGGCGCTTCTGGACAAGCGCATTCTTGTGGCCGTTGTCGACGACAAAGGCAAGGTCATCGGGTACGAGCGGATCAAGCCGACCAAGCTCGGGGTCTACTCGTACGAGTTCCGGCGCTGGGTCAAACTTCCACGGATGCCCGAGAAAGTGATGGAGTGACGGATGGGCAGTTTCTTCATCCGTAGTCTCATCCAGAAACTGATCACGCTCTTCCTCATCTCCGTCATCTCATTCTTCATCGTCCACCTCACCCCCGGCGAGCCGGGCCGGGCCGCGGAACTGAACCCGAAGATGACCAAGGAAAGCGTCGAGCACCTCCGCAAGGCGCTCCGACTGGATGAGCCGCTGCTCACGCAATACTGGCTGTTCTACAGGGACTTGTTCACCGGCAGGCTCCTTTCCTACAAAGACTCACAGCCGGTGCTCCCCAAGATCTGGGAGCGGTTCCTGAACAGCCTGCCCCTGTTCATCGTGGGCACGATCATCACCTGGACGCTCGCGTTCCCGGTCGGCATCCGGGCCGCGGTCAGGCGGGGCGGGGTCTACGACCGCAGCACGACCTTTCTCGCCTACCTCCTCATCTCCATTCCCGGGTTCTTCCTGGCGTACGTCATGATCATCGTGGTTGTTCAGCAGTTGCACGTGCCCGTGATCGGCATCTCCACGTTTGGGATGGAACAGGTGGGCGGCATGACCAGGATAATGGACCGGGTGTGGCACCTGGTGCTGCCGTCGGTACTGGGGGCCATCGGCGGCATTGCGGTGCTGTCGCGGTACGTGCGCGGCCAGATGCTCGAGGTGGAGAGCCAGGACTACATCCGCACGGCGCGGGCCAAGGGCCTGTCCGAGGATACCGTCCACTACAGGCACGCACTCCGCAACGCGCTGATGCCTTTTGTCACGATGTTCGGAATGATCCTGCCTGGCCTCCTTGGCGGGTCTGTCATCATCGAGGTCATCTTCGGTTGGCCGGGGATGGGGCGGCTTGAGTACGACGCCATCCTGGCACGGGACTATCAAACGGTTCTCGCCGTCACGTTCATCTCGTCGGTCCTGGTGCTGATCGGGACTTTCGTCTCCGACCTGTTGTATATGTTCGTCGATCCGCGAGTGAAATATGACTGAAGCGAACGGCCAGATGCCACAAGCCCCGCCTCGCACGCCGCTCCAGGAGAGCTGGCGGATTCTGCGGCGCAACCGGCTGGCAATGACGGGGATGGTCTTCTTCGTCCTGTTCTTCGTCGTGGCCGTGGCTGGCGTGCTCGTGACCAGCGGCCGGAGCCCGGTCTGCAACCCATCGGTGACGCGTCTGCCGGAGCAACTCCGGCCGCCGTTCTCCCGCTATAACCCCGAAGTGGTCTTGGAGGCGGACGCTCCGCCGTTCGGCATCTACGTGATGGGGACCGACGTGCTGGGCCGCGACGTGTTCAGCCGGATGCTTCAGGGCGCGTGGGTTTCGCTGACGATCGGGTTCGTCGCGGTCGGCATCTCTGTCCTCATCGGAGTCATCCTGGGCGGGTTGGCCGGATACTTCGGCGGCTGGACGGATATCATCATCGCACGACTTGTCGACACCATGCTGAGCATTCCGAGCTTCTTCCTCATCCTCACCGTGCTCGCGCTCTGGGGCCAGGGCATCTTCAAGATCATGGTCGTGGTCGGTCTTACCAGCTGGATCGGAACGACTCGGTTCGTGCGGGCCGAGTTCCTCTCTCTGCGCGAGCAGGATTTTGTCAGTGCGGCCCGCGCGCTGGGCGGAGGAAGCATGCGCATCATCTTCCGCCACATCATGCCCAACGCCCTGACGCCGGTCCTTGTTTCGGCCACCATCGGGATCGCCGGCACCATTCTGCTGGAATCCGGACTGAGCTTCCTCGGGTTCGGTGTCCCCGACCCGCATGCGACGTGGGGGAAGATTCTGTCCGACGGCAGAAAGTACATCTTCGATGCCGCGTGGCTCACGTTCATTCCGGGTTTTACTATCCTGATCGTGGTGCTGTCGTTCAA
>CAYXNI010000202.1:0-5212 GCA_964466285.1 uncultured Planctomycetota bacterium
CCTTCCGCGGCAGCCCTACCCAGCCCGCGGGCCGCGCCGGTGACAACGGCCACCCTGCCCGCCAGCGGGCCCGGAGCCTCGCCGCCCAGCTTGGCCCGGTAATGCTCGGTCTCCCAGTCGATGATGAACTGGGCCGCTGCGTAATCGAGGTGGTGCGCGCCGCCGCGCCCCTGCGCCAGGCGGATAGTTCGGGCCGCGCTCGACGCCACGGTCTCCACCACGTCCAGCTTGGCGGGATCGTCGGACACGAGGACCGCCCCGATGTTCTTGACCAGCACGACGCGCGGACAGCCCGGTTCGTCCATCGCGGACTGGAGCGCCGCGGCCACTTCCTCCGCCCGGACGGTGTAGATGGAGTACGCCCCGGCATAGACCAGGTGATCGGGGGTCAGGGCTCCGCGCGCGAGCAGGCTGCCGACCGCGCTGTCGCACGCGGCGTTGGTGAGCTCGGGGTCGTTCGACAGCCGCGCAAACACGAGCCCCATCTTCCGCTTGTGGCACATGCGGCGGATCGCGGCCATCGTCTCGCGCACCGCAGAGCGATCAGGCTCCGGGGCCGGACGCGCCGGAGGAGCGGCGTCCACGAAGTACTTCTCGCAACGGGCCACCCAGTCGTTGTGGGTGGCCAGGCACTGCTCGACCGTGTCGGCGGACACGAAGATGCCGTGGTTCTCGAGGAGCAGGATGTGCGGGGGCCGCCGGTGCTCCTGCTCATACGTGGCCAGCGCCTTCTTGACCGTGGTGGCCAGCGTGTAGCCCGGATCGGTGTACGGGATCCAGAGCGGGACGGGCTCGCCGCTTCGGACCAGTTGAATCAGCGCGGCCTGACCGGGCCCGCAGGTCAAGGCGTTGACGGCGGTGGGATGCGTGTGCAGGACGACCCTGCCCAGCATGGCGTGCAGGATGCTCTCGCAGGACGGGCGTGCGTCGGGCCCGCCGACCACGGCGGTCCTGAGGAGTGCGAGGATTCTCGACTCGCGCTCCGCCGCCGCAAGATCCGCCAGCCCGGGGACGTCCAGGATCGACAGGACCGAGCGAAGCCCGAGTTCGACCCAGCCGGCCGACGCATCCATCTGCGCGAGGCCGGTGCCGCTGGCCTTGACCGCCATCGTCCGGCCGTCTGCGGACTTGACCGAGGTGTTGCCACCTCCGCCTTGAACCAGCTCCGGCCGCACGCCGACCGCACGGGACATGCCGATCAACTGAGCCAACGATTCCGAATCCATCGCCCATCCTCACTCACAATCGACCACGATCTTGATCCCGTGCCCGGCTTCGATGGCGTCGAACGCCTTCTTGATGTCGGCCAGCTTAAACCGGTGGGTCACGAACTTGTCCGCCGGGAAGCCGCCGCCGGCGACCATCTCGGCCGCCTGCCGGTAGTGCCGCAGGTTGGACGCGAACGCGCCGAACACGGAGATTTCGTTGTAGTGGATGTGGTTGGTATCGACGGCCAGGATCGGGTCATCCTTGGGCACGCCGGCGAAGAAGGAGACGCGGGCCTTCTTGCGGGCGAGCTGGAGGGCGTAGCCCTGCACGGCCTTGACGGAGCAGGCGGTGACGATGACGTCGAACTTCTCGCCGCCGCCCGCCTTGAGGATCTCGGCGACCGGGTCGGCGCCGGTCAGGAGCGGCGTGCCGACGCCGAGCTGCTTCACGTAGCCCAGGCGCTCGGCCGCGACATCGGCGACGATGACCGGATCGCAGCCCTTGGCCTTGAGCGCGCCGGCGTGCATCAGGCCGATCGGCCCGCCGCCGAACACAACGGCGCGGTCGCCGCGCTGCGCGTTCAGGTATTCCTGGCCGTTGAGGACGCACGAGAGCGGCTCGATCAGCGCGGCGCAGTCGGGGCTCATGTCCTCGGGGATGGGGATGACGTTGCCCTGCGCCACCGCGCGGGCGGGGATCTTCACGTACTCGGCGAACCCGCCCGGGTAGTCGTAGCCGAGCGCGGTGAAGGTGTCGCACAGGTTATACTGCTCGCGGCGGCAGTAGACGCACTTGCCGCAGCCGACCACGGTCGCGCAGATCACCTTCTGCCCCTTCTTGAGGCCGGACACGCCGGGGCCCACCTGGTCGACGAGGCCGACAATCTCGTGGCCCGTGACGGTCGGCGGGACGACGTTCTTCTGTCCGTGCGTGTAGATGCGCTTGTCGGTCCCGCACACGGCGCAACGCAGCACGCGGACCACGACCTCGCCGTTCTCCGCCTTCGGAGTTGGCCAGTCCTGGACCCGCACGTCGCGGATTCCGTGATAGACGGCGGCTTTCATAGTAGTAGGTCCTACAAGTCCTATACGTCCTATCGCACCCTTGCCAAGATGGGCCGCACATCGGTCAGGAACGCGTCGCGCAGAATCGCGTCCGCCGCGCTCGGGTCGCATTTGTCCTGGGCTCTCTTCAGTCCGTTCCAGTCGACGAGCAGCGCCTTGGCGTAGGCGGTCTCGATGTTCTCGGTGGACTCGACCATCTCGCGCAGCGGGTCCTT
Source organism: uncultured Planctomycetota bacterium (assembly GCA_964466285.1). Lineage (GTDB taxonomy): Bacteria > Planctomycetota > PUPC01 > PUPC01 > PUPC01 > CAYXNI01. Next base: position 2,489 of record CAYXNI010000202.1, read on the forward strand.
GATGTTGTGGCTCTGGTCGATCATGAACGCGATGCGGTCGACCCGCTGATATCCGCGCGCCTCGCCCTCGACGAGCGTGCACATGATGCGGAACAGGCGGCCGGGGTTCAGGCTGCCGGTGGCGAGGTCGTCGTCGGCGTAGGAACTGTCGTTGAAGTGGAACCCGCCCAGGTCGCCCTCTCGGACGAGGTGGGCGACGATCTGCTCGACGTTGATGCCCGGCGCGTGGTGGCCGAGGTCGACCAAGACCCTGGCCTTGGGCCCGAGCATGCGGCAGAGCGACCGGCTGCGGGCGTAGTCCTGGATGGCGGTGGAATAGAAGCCCGGCTCGAACAGTTTGTACTCGACGAGGATCTTCTCGCCGCCGCGCAGGCCCTTGCGGATGGCCCTGGCCGTCTCGTCCAGGCGGTCGGCTTGGTCGTAGAGGCTCATCTGGCCGGGCGAGTTCGTTCCGTCGGGCAGCCAGAGGACGATGGTGTCGGACTTGAGTTTCCGCATGATGCGGATGCATTCGATGCCGTGCTGGACGGACGCCTTGCGGACGTCGGCGAGCGGGCTGGTGAGTGTGCCGAAACGCATGCGGGCATCAAGAGCGCCCTTCGGGCGCATCGAGAAGAGGTTTAGATTGATCGTACCGGCGCGCAAGCCCGCTTTCTTGAGGCACCGCGCGATGTGCGAGATGTCGGCGGCCGTGACGCCGTCCCACGGGAAATGCAGGGCGACGGTCGCGCCCTTGCCGGTGATCTTGTGGAACCGGCCGGCGGCCGCGAGGCGCTGTGCGACGCTCTTGGGGATGTCGTCGGACGGATACGACGCGAACCGCGTCCCGCCGCGCCCGAAGCCCCAACTAGGGACCTCGATCGGAAGCGAGGCGACGCGCGCGATCACACGGTCAATCGTCCTACAGCCGAAGCGTTCGGCCAGCAGGTTCAGTCCCTCTTGATGCCACTGTTCCATGCTCTTCTCCCTGTGTTGTACGAGGTGTCCGCATAATGGCACATGGGGGGCGGCATGTCAAGACCGGTGGGCGCGCCTGTGTCTCACCACGACGGCACAAGCCGACGGGTACGTCGGGCACGACGAACAGGAGAAGGCAGACGCAGAGGACGTGAAGAGCGGTTCGGGGTGCGGAGGGGTTATGTGGGGCAGGTTTGCAATTTTGCGAACCGAAGCCGATTTGCGGGAAGGCCGCAGGGACGGGGCCTCGGGCTCAGCGTGTCTTGCCTTTGCTCTTCTTCTGCTGTTCGACCGGGGGAAGATCACTTGGTCCCGGTGGCCGGTCCGGCGGGGTTGAAGAGCGGCGTGTACATCGGGAGGTAGCGGTAGTAGACTTCGAGGGAAAGGGTGGCCATGGCCGTGGAGACGACGCGTCCGCCGCTGGCCGTCCAGCGTCCGTCGGGCGCCCAGCTTCCGGAATGTTCTCCGTCCTTGATCTGGCTTGCGATGACAATCTTCTTGAATTGCGCGTTCCATTCTTCCCAGATGGGGCCCTGGTGCTGGTAGAGCGAGAGGCAGGCGTAGTACCAGTAGTAATAGTCGGGGGCTCCGGCGTTGGGCATAGACGCTTTCAGGTAAGCGGCTGCTTCCTGCATGCGGGGGTGGGTGGGTGGTACGCCCATCAGTTGCTGGCAGAACATGCCCTCGGCGGTCATGGTCGGAGTGGGGTTGGCGTTGGTGTAGCCGTACAGGCCCTTGTTTTGCTGGGCGCCGACGCGGTCGAACCAGGCCCTGGCGAGCTCGAAAGGTTTTTCGGGCACGTCGAGACCGGCCATTCTGGCGCTGACGAGCGCCATGACTTGCCAGCCGGTGACGGAGGTGTCGGCGTCCTCCCCGGGCCGGTAGCGCCATCCGCCCAACTGCTGACTCTGGGCCTTGATGATGAAGTCGACCGCGCGCTTGAGCGGGTCGAGGAGTGCGGGGTCTTTCGTGAGGCCGTAGGCCTCGGCGAGTGCCATCGTCGCGATGCCCTGGTCGTACATGCCGTTTGGAAGGCCGGCGGTGAGGTCGCCGTCCTTGCCGACTCGCGAGATGAGCCACGTCACCGCCTTGGTCAGTGCCGCCTGGTAGGGGCCCTTCTCCGTGTGCTTGGCCCCTTTGCCGAAGAAGCACAGCATGGCGAAGCCGGTCGCGGCGTCGTCGTGGCCGGCCTGGCCGCCCCACTTGCTGCACGACCAGCTGCCGTCCGCCTCCTGGCAGCGTACGAACCAGTCGAGCGCCCGGCCGACCGCGGCTTCGGTGTCATCGTCGCCGCCGAGGCGCTTGAGCAGTGTCTTCTCGATGTCCGGTGTCCGCAGCTTGTAGTTAGACAACTGCTCGGCGGGCGCTTCGAGGCGGGTCCGTGCGTCCATGCGCAGACGTGGAATCATGCGGCCCAGCGACGTGCCGGGGCCGTGAAGGACGGGGGCGGAGTCCGCGCCCGGTCTCACGCTCGGGACTAACGCGACGATCGTCGTGGCAAGGACCGGCGAGCCGGACTGGACCATGCGAGCGGCGGACTCGAGAGTGGCGGCTTTGTCCGTGGTAACGTTGCCGGCCGTGGTGCTGCCGCCACCGGCCATGTGTACGGGCTCGCCGAACGGTGTCGGGTTGCTTTGAGCGCCGGTTCTTGCTCCCTTTTGCGCCGCTTCGAGCTGCGGGGCCGGAGCGAATTTGACCCCGCGCCCCACAACGGTCGGGCTCTGCAAGGACGCCTCGTCCGTCCGCGCGGCCGCGATCACGCGGGAC
>CAYXNI010000203.1:0-5208 GCA_964466285.1 uncultured Planctomycetota bacterium
ATTATACCACATGATTCCACATTCGACCGGCCGGAAGAGGGTTATCCCGCGCCGGGCCGGCCACAAGCTCTCACCCCTCGCCCTCTTCCTCCACAGATTTCATTTGGCAGAAGCCGACGCCGCGTTGTATACTTGTGCGTCAACAGGAGGGCTTGAAAGATGCTTAAGCTGCGGAACGTGACGATGGGATTGTTGTGCGGCATGTTGCTGGCAGTCGCGGCCGGCTGCGTCTCGGGCTCGAGACACGCTCCCGTGTACAACGCCCAAGACCCAGGGCCGTGGAAGGATGTCCTCGTCCTCACCCCGTTCGAGGACAACAAGATGACGGTCGAGGTCAGGAATTTCCCGGCCTCGCCCACCAACTACGTGCGGAAGTTCCAGCTGTGGGACCAGCACGGCCTGAGCGCGGGCCAGCGCACCTTCGCGCCGGAAGACCCGCCCAAGGAAACGTTCATCCTGGAGCCCGAAACGAAGCAGGTCACGGTCACCGTCATCTCGACCGGCCAGGGCGAATGGCATTCCAAGCCGGTCCCGGTCCCGGAACCGCCCGTGAAGAAGCCCACGATCACTCCGCCCAGCTGATACGCTGACCGCACAGCCGGGGGCGGCTGTGCCACACGGCTGGGCGATGCGCACATGGGAGGGGATGGAGAAAGTGGGAGCCCCCGGCATTTCCGGCAAGGTTCCCGGTCTTACGCCTTGACCTTGATGCCCCTCATCCCCAGCTTGCGCAGTTTGTAGAACAGCGTCGATCGATTGATCCCGAGAAGTCTCGCCGCCTCGTCCCGGTTCCCGTGCGCGTACGTCAGCGCCCGGCGGATGATCTGCCGCTCCGGCTCGGCCAGGGCCTGCTTGAGCGACAAGATCGCGTCCGCCCGCGCGGCCTGGAGCGGCGACGTCGCGCAGCGCGCAACTTCGGCCGGCAGGTCACAGAACGCGATCGTCTCGCCCCGGGCAAGGACGACGCCGCGCTCGATCACGTTCTCCAACTCCCTCACGTTTCCCGGCCAGTCATAGGCGGAGAGCGCGTCCAGCGCGTCGGGCTCGATCCCGCTCACCGCCTTCTCCAGTTCTGCGGCGTATTTCCGGACGAAGCAGTCGGCCAGCAGGGGGATGTCGGCGGGACGCGCCCGGAGCGGCGGCACGCGGACCGGCATCACGTTTATGCGGTAATAGAGGTCCTCCCGGAACCGCCCGGCCCTGACCTCTCTCGTCAGGTCGACGTTGGTCGCGAGGACGATCCGCACGTCCGACCGCAGCGTCTCTGTGCCGCCCACTCGCTCGAAGCAGCCGTCCTGGATCACGCGCAAGAGCTTGACCTGCAGCGCGGGGCTGGCGGTGGCGATCTCGTCGAGGAAGATGGTCCCGCCGTCCGCCGCCTCGAACTTTCCCTTCCGCAGGCGGCCGGCCCCGGTGAACGAGCCCGCCTCGTGCCCGAACAGTTCGCTCTCGAGCAGCGACCCGGCCAGCGCGCCGCACGAGACCTCCACGAAGGGGCCGTTCGCCCGGGCCGAATTGAAATGCATCGCCCGGGCCAGCAGGGTCTTTCCCGTTCCGCTTTCCCCCGTCAAGAGCACCGTCGTCCGGGCGTTCGCAATCGTCCTTATCAGGCGGACCACCTTCGCCATTTCCGGGGCCTTGCTCACGATCCTGTTCAGTCCGAACTCGTCGCGCGCCGCGGCTCGAAGCGCTTCCGTCTCTTCCTCAAGCTCGTTCCGCTGGAGCGTCCGGTCCACCAGCAGCCGGATTTCACTGTCGATGAGCGGCTTCGTCACATAGTTCGCCGCGCCGGACCGGACCGCCTGCATCGCGTCCTCGATCGACCCGTACCCGGTCATGAGCACCACCTCGAGCCTGGGGTGCGTCCGTTTCACCTGCTCCAGGAGCGTGAACCCCGTCTCATCGCCGAGGTACATGTCCGCGAAGACCAGATCGAGGGGCTTCGAAGCGATGATCTCCAGCGCCTCGCCCAGGCCCGGAGCGGAGCACACGTCGTGCCCCTCGATCCTCAGCAACTCCACGAGCGACCGCAGCACGATGGGGTCGTCGTCCACAATTAGAATTCGAGCCGGTGTCGACACCAGTTTGTCTCCTCTACCTGCCCTGGTCCAGCGCGGTGCCAAGAAGCGGGCAACAGGCTGCGGTGGCCACGACGGCGGCCCCTGAAACAGATCCGTCGGGCAGCCGGAGCGGCGTCACAACGATCCTCAGCTGCCCCCCGGACTGCCCGCCGCCGCCTTCCGCTGTCAACTTCCTCGTGCAGCCCTGCCGTACGACTTCCGCCGCGGCCCCCGCCAGGCCCGCCAGGCCGGACGACGCGGCCAGGCCATCCAGGCAGTCGCCCTGCGCCAGGCCCAGCAGCTCGACGGCCGCTTCGTTCGCGAACGTCACGCACAGGCCCGAATCGAACACCGCCAGCGCCGCGGGCATGGTGCTCGCTACCGCGCAGGTCAGCCCCTCCGCCCGCGTCAGTCTCTCGTGCGCGGCGCGCAGGCTCTCCCGCGCCGAGGACATCTTGTCCTGCAGCGCGGCGTTCAACCTCTTCAGTTCCTCAGCCGCCAGCGCGCTGCTGATTGCACTGGCCATGTGCCCTCCCAGGATCGAGAGCAGCCGCAGGTCGTCCGCCGTGAAGGGCTCGCCCGTCTCCTTCTCCGTAACGTTCATCTCGCCCAGCAGCCGTCCGTGATGGATCAGGGGAACGGCGATGAAGGAGGCCGACCGGTAGCCCTGGCCGTCGCGGCGGTCCATGGCGAAGTCCCTGAACCGCGAGTCCTTTTCGACATCCATCACCAGGACCGGGTTTCGCTCGAGAGCCACCTTCCCCGAGACTCCTTCTCCCAGCTTTCGATGCTGCCCCAGCCGTTTCTCCGCACCCGGGCCCGCGGCGGCCCGGACCACCAGGTCGCCCGTCTCCGCGTCCAGGATGAGAAACGACCCGCACCGCGAGTCGAACGCCTCGAGGATCCGCCGGAGTGCCCGACGCAACACCTCGTCCAGGTCCGGCACGCTGCCCAGGTCATGGGACATCTCGTTCAACAGGGCAAGCTCCTGGAGCCGCTGCCGGAGCACGGAATTCTGCAGGTCCAACACCCGCTCCAACTCATCGGTACGCCGCCGCAGGCGCGCGTGGTCCGCCACGCGCCCCATCGTGAGCTTGAGCTGATGATCGTCCGCGTCGTCCGGCAGGAAGTCGTACACTCCCTCGATCATCACGTCGATCAGCCCCTCGAACGCCGAACTCGGCGCCGCGACCATCAGCACCGCCTGCTCGTTGAGCCGCTTCACCTTCCGCACGAACTCGCGGGGCGAGAGTTGCCCTTCCCCTTCACCGTGCGTCTTCGCCAGCACCACGATATCGAAGAGCCGCTGGCGCACCAGCTCGAGCCCCTCGCCGAACGACCGCGCGAACGCGATCTCCTGCCCCAGGGCGCGGGCCGTCTTCCGAAGCCGCTCTTCCAGATTTCCGGGATCGCAGACCGCCAGCACTCGGAACAACAGTTCAGTTCGAGTCCGGCGGTGCCATTGCTCCCACGCCCCCCCATTGGCCGTCAGTGGACCCGCGAGCTGGGAGATGTCGCCACGCATTTCCACGTCCGATTCCTCCTCCACGGCAGCGCGTTCCACGCTCGCCCGCACGATGGCCTGGAACACAGGGTGCTCTCCGCTTTCAAGCTTCAGGGATTGTTATCGGCTGGCAGGAGAATGCCCTTAGCGATTTGCGGTGAGATATTGATGTTTCCGGCGGCGGCCGCCGGGTTCCCGATGTTCAAGCAGGGGCGTGCGAGCCGCCTGACCGGTCACCGGTCACGGATCACTGGCCTTTCGTCTCGCTCTTCGGGACGGCGATCTGGGCTTTGACCTCTTCCCACGTCAAGTCCTTGACCACTGTGCCGTCCTCGGCGATCTCCATGTCCCCCTTCTGCGTGCCGCTCGTGACATCTGCTCTGTAGGTGACCTTGGGCTTCTCGAGCTTCACGACCTTGGCCGTCTCGCCCTCCTTCTTCACCTCGGCGCGGATTTCCTTCTTCGCGACCTTGACCTTGGCGCCGGCCACAGCCGCGGCGACGGCCTTGGACACGGCCTCCGGGACGTCCTTCATCGCGACGGGGCTGAGGACCCAGACGATTGTGCCGTCCGGGGCCACCTCGACTTTCGACACGCTCTTGTCGCCGCCGAGGGTCACGATGAACAACTGCACGCCGTCCACCTCCTCGGCTTTCACCTTGCTGATCGTGGCGTCCGGGTACGCCTCCTTGACGGCGTTCGCCGCGGCGTCAGGGAGTTGGGCTCTCCCCGCCATTTTCTTCACCACGCCGCCCTCCATCGCGCACGCGTTCCCCGCTGCGAACATCCATCCCGCAAGAACTGCGGCAACGGCCAGTGCCCGACATGTCCTCGACATTGTTGTTCTCCTTTCCTGACCCGATTCTCAAGCCATGCTCGGCCCGGCGACACGCTCCACGCGGGGCGGCAGGCGCCACAGGTCCTCGTCCCGAATCCCCACGCTATCCAGCAGGGGCTCCATTTCCTCGAACCGGTTTTCATACGGCCGCTGATGCCGGTCCGACCCGGCCGCGAGCTGCACGCCGAGCGCCGCCAGCGCGCCCAGGTACTCCAGATACTGCTTCCGCCACGCTTCCGGATAATGCCGGGTGACGAGCACGCCGGGGTTGATCTCCACCGCCTTGCCGTACCCGATCAGCGCCGCCGCCAGTTCGTCGTGGACCGAACGGGGAATCATCTCGAAATCATGAAACCACGGCTCGGTCGTATATGAACCGTCTTCGTTCTCGTACCACCCGTTCCACCACCACGGGTGGGCGATGATGTCCACCAGCGGATGGCTCGCAAGGGACAGGTACTGGTGCAGGTAGTTGTCGATGATGGCCGTGCGGTCTTTGCGGACTCCGCGCGCCCAGTGCACGGCGCCGATCACGAACTCAATCCCGTGGGCCTTGACGTCGTCATCGGTCAGGTCGACGGCGAACGACCGTTCGTCCGGCCCGCCCTCGATGCCGTAGACCGGGTTCTCGTGGCGCCCGCTCGCGACCTCGGCGAGTTCCCACCGGCGCATGCAGGTCACCTCGACGCCGAAATGGAACCGGGGCGAGGGGCGGCTCGCCACAAACTCGCCGCGCGCCGCCGCGATATCCGGCAGGTTGTAAGAACTGTGAACGTGGTCGGCCACGCCGAAATCCGTGATGCCCG
>CAYXNI010000204.1:0-5195 GCA_964466285.1 uncultured Planctomycetota bacterium
TGCGTGGAAAACATGCTTCTTGCGATCGCCGGGCTGGGCTACGCGTCGGTGTGGATCGAGGGGACGCTGGTTCGCCACGAGGGCTGGGCCAAGGCGCTGCTGGGCGTGCCGGCGGACAAGCGGCTGTACGTCATGCTCCCCGTGGGCCATGCTGCCGCGCCGGCGCCGCAGCCCGCGCGCCGGTCTCTTCCCGAGATCACGTACATGGAGAAGTACGGCCAGAAGGCGCGCCCGTAACCGGCCGCTACCTCCCGAGCGCGAGCCGGGCGGCCAGGACGTCCGGAAGGCCGGCTTTGCGAATCTTCGCCTGCGCACTTTCTATGTCATACTCTATGCGCCTGATCTCCGCCTTCTGCGCGGCGGAATCGTAGACGACGTAGCAGGCGCGCGGGTCGTCGTCGCGCGGCTGCCCGACGCTCCCCACGTTGATGATGGCCTTCGACACGTGCCGCAGCTCGATCTCCGTGCTCTGCGTGTACGTGACCGAGTCCTGCCCTTCGTTCTCCAGGAACGCGATCGGCACGTGCGAATGCCCGAGGAACGCGATTGGCACGTCCATCGCGTGAAAGGAGAGCTGCGCGGCGAAGACCGTCTCGATGTACCCGAACTTTTCCGGCCGGTGGACGGCGCCGTGCGCGAGGACCAGCCCGTCCTCCTCCGTGATGAGCTTCAGCCCCGCCAGGTACTCCGCATGGGCGATCGGGATGTGCTGGCGCGTCCACTGAACGGCCTCGCGGGCGTGAGAGTTGAAATAGCTGACGTCGAGCCGGCCGATCGCCGCGTGGTCGTGGTTTCCGGCCACGCACAGGAACTGCATCTCGAGCAGGCGGTTCAGACATTTCTTCGGCTCGGCGCCGTAGCCGACGATGTCGCCTACGCACAGCCGGCGGCCGACCTGCTGGCCTTCCATGTCGCGGAGGACCGCCTCAAAGGCGTCCCAGTTCCCGTGAATGTCACCGACGATCGCGTATCGCATGACGGGTTACACCATGAGCCCGGCCGGCCGGCGCTGCCGCTCAGGCGACCTCGCGCCGCGCGAACAACAGGATTCCGGCGAAGAGCACCAGCGCGGTATATACGATTCCATATAGTATTCCATATATGACCACCCCGGCCGAGGCCGGCCCCATCCCCGCCTGCAGCGCCTCGGACAGGTCCAGGTTCTCCAGGTTGGGCAGCAGGAAGCACGCGGCCGCCGCCGGCCCCTTCAGCAGCCACAGCAGGCCGGCCCACACGCCCTCACCGCTGGCCTCCTGGAGCAGCGTGCGCCCCAGCATCCACGACAGGTTCCCGAGGACGAATACGCTCGCGCAGATCAGCGCGTTGAAGACCAGCGGCAGCCGCGTCGCCACCGCCACGGCCACCGCCGCCATGACCATGACCTGGACGAACGCCAGCGTGAACGCCTGGAGCAGAAGGGCCGTCCGCTCCGTGAGGAACTTAAAGCCGTCGCTCACGACCGCCGCAAGACCGGGAGAGACCGGCGGGGCATCCTCGCCTGACGCCGACAGCGGCGCCTGCGCGACCAGTTGAACCGCCTGGCCGGACGCCAACAGCAGGACGTCTCCCATCGAGGACAGGTGGTCGAGCGCCCGCGCGTTCGGCCTGCCGACCAGTTCCTTATAGCTGGCCGCGGCCGCGAGCGTCCCCTGCCCCGTCGTCAACGCCGGCAGTTCCGTCACCGCGAGAGCGGGGTTCGTCCGGCTCTTCGGGAAGCCGGCCTCCGCCCACCACGTGGCCGCCAGGGAAATCATCACCATGATCCCGAACACGCTCGCCAGCGCCAACATGATTCCGAGATACTTGCCCAGCACCACCTGATACCGATGCACGGGCTTCGCGAGGAGCGTGACCACCGTGCGGTTCTCGATCTCCTCCGCCAGCACCTTCGACGCCGAGAACACCGCGATCACGATCCCGACCATCAACGTCTGAGCGACTGACATCTGGCGGATGATGTTGAAGCCGGCCGCGTCGTCGAAGTGGAAGAAATTGATGAACTGCGACAGGTACGTCACTGCGGCCGCGATGCACAGCACGATGATGGACACCGGCTGCCGGATTGCCTCGCGCCACGTGGCGGCCGCGATAGTCAGCGTCCGCATAGCTGCCCCACGAAAGAAATCAACAACCCTCTCTGAAAACGCGCCGGCGCGATTATATGTCTTCCCCGCGCTACCAATCAAGCGAAAAAAAAGTCGATAGCGCCGAGCGGGCGCACTAGAATATGTTTGTTTCACGTGGAACGACAGCGCCTGTCGGGCGGCGGAAGGGCCCTCTTGCGGTGAAAAAGAGCTACGCCATCGCAAACCAGAAGGGCGGCGTGGGCAAGACCACGACCGCCGTCAACCTTTCCGCCGCCCTTGCGTTGGGCGGACATCGATGCCTGCTCATCGACCTCGACCCCCAGGGGAATGCGACTTCGGGCCTGGGCGCCGAGAAACGCGAGCGCGGCGGCGCAGAAGCGGCTCTCGCCGCCCCGGAGGCGCCCGACACCTGGGTTGAGAAGACCCGCGTCGAGAACCTCTCGCTGGTCCCCTCCACACACCGTCTCGGAGGCGTTGAGTTGCTGCTTCGGCACGAGGTCAACCGATACCAGCGGCTCAAGCAAGCCCTCGAGCACGTGGCCGAGAAGTTCGACTACGTGCTTATCGACTGCCCGCCGTCGACCGGTCTCCTGCCGATGAACGCTCTCATTGCCGCCCACGAGGTGATTATTCCCGTGCAGTGCGAGTACTATGCCATGGAGGGCCTGGCCCAGATGATCGGGACACTCGCCGCGGCCGAGACCGAACATGCCGCCGGTGTCCAAATCGGCGGGTTCCTGCTGACAATGTATGACCCGGAGGTGACCCTCGCGGGCGAGATTGCGAATGAGGTGATAAGTCACTTTCGCGACAGGACTTACGCCACAGTCGTGCCTCGCGATCCTGTCCTCAGCGAAGCTCCGAGCCACGGCCTGTCCGTCATTGAATACAGCCCAAGGTCCAGAGGCGCAAACGCCTACATCCAGTTAGCAAAGGAGATCGTCCATGCAAACCGGTAAACTCGGAACGTCGTTGGAGAACCTGTTGGCTCGTCAGAAGCCGGTCCCGCCCGCCCAGGCCATGGCGGCGCCCGGCGTGCAGGAAGACGAGATCCTTCACATCCCCGTTGACGAAATCCGTCCGAACCCGTCGCAGCCCAGGATGGACTTTGACGAGGAAAGCTTCCAGGAACTCACCCAGTCAGTCGGGCAGCACGGCATCATCCAGCCAGTTGTGGTGCGCCGGATGGCTCCGGGGTTCGAGTTGATCGCGGGTGAGCGCCGATGGCGGGCGGCCAAGGCCGCCGGCCTGCGCTCCGTCCCCGCCCAGGTACGGGACGTCGACTCCGCCAAGTCGTTCGAGCTGGCCCTCGTCGAAAACATCCAGCGGCGGGACCTCAATCCAATTGAGAAGGCCCTGGCCTACAAGAAAATGATGGACACTCTGGAGCTTACGCAAGAGGCTGCGGCACAAAGACTTGGAATCAACCGGAGCACCATGGCGAACATCATGCGGCTCCTCGAACTGCCCGGCGAGATCCAGGACGCTGTTTCACGTGGAACAATCAGTATGGGCCACGCCCGAGCCCTTCTCTCTATGCGGTCCACCGAGGAACGTCTTAACCTCTGGCGCAAGATCGAGAAGAACGGCCTGTCCGTCCGCCAGATCGAGAAGATGGTGGCCAAAGACGGCGTCATCCAGCGCAGGCCGCGGAGGCGAGACCCCGAGAACAAGGCTCCTCACATCCGTGATCTCGAAGAGCAACTCCGGGCGGCCTTGGGAACGAAGGTGTCGATCCTGCCCGTCAAGGAGAGTTCCGGTCGTGTCGTCATTGAATACTACTCGCTGGACGACTTCGACCGGATAATCGAGCGAGTCCTCGACCGGCGGGACCGCGGCAGTCTCTGATCGCGCCGACGGTACGCCGGTGGCGATCCCTCCCCGCCCCTTAAGCGTAAATCCCGGCACGCATCTACCACCACGGAACATCCCGCGAGGCTTAGGCTACGGGCAGCGCGCGGCTCGCGCGGATTGCGCACGCCCGAGTTGCCGCGCATGCGCGCACATGTGCCCTTCGCGGGCGATTTCGCGCATGCGCAGCGAACGCGCCTCGGCTTGGCTGGCGCCGAAAGTTGGACGGCCAGACAGGAGCGCCTGCCATCATGGCACTTATCGGACGGACGTATTACGATGGGCCACACTGATGTGTGGCGACAGGGCGGGGACGAGGTCGCATCGGAGGTTGGCTGGCGATGTGAAGGCCGTGCGCTTCAGCGGGCGTGGAGCCGGAACCGGAGGCGACCCGCCCCCGGCCTGTCTGAGGAGGTCGGCTGCTTCCGCACTGCCGCAGCGGGCGTGGTCAGGTTGCGGGACGACGGGGTCTCGGGCGGCCGTAGGGCCTTCGTCAGGAGCGGAGGCGATAGTGGAGGCCAATACGGGTAATGTGTTACCGGATTGCCGGATTATCCGTACCAACTGGTGCGAGGATACCGGAATTGGCGCTCTGCCCGGCGGGCGCGCTTGGGGAAGGGGGCGCTGACCGGTGTTCCGCTGAGCCGGGAGGTTCAGGCGGCGTCCGGCTGCGGCGAGCGGCGTGCGGGCTGGTTGGCGGGGGCGGGGCGGTCCGGCGTGTCGACATTCTGAACACGGGGTGTTTTCCAGTGGCTTCTCGCTTGGGCAGGAGCTACCCAGCGGCGGCGCGACTTGGCACGGCCATCCCTTCGGCTTCGCTCCCTTCGGGTCTGCCTTCGGCTCGACTCGACTGAGCTCGTCGCAGGCTGAGGCTCAGGCTCGAAGAGAGCCTCAGGGTCGAAGACAGGGCAGGCCTGACCGTGTTCAAATCCGGATTCCAACACGGGCAAGGAGCGGACGGCGGACGGTCCGTCGTGCCACAACTGGCGGCACCTTCGCCGGCTGGAATTCCCCGCGTTGAGAATGTCCACTCGGGCCCGGCTCGCAGCATTGACAGGTTTGTGGCATGGGGTATATTGTATGTGTCGCGCTGTCGAGGCCGGCACCTGCCTCGGGAGGACCGGAGAATGCTGCGGATCGCACTCGTTCTGTTGCTGGTCGTCGTCGCGGTCCCGGCCGCGGGCGAGGAGATGATCACGGTCAACAAGACACCAATCCGTGAGAAGCCCGACCTTAAGGCCGACGTAGTGGGCGAAA
>CAYXNI010000205.1:0-5192 GCA_964466285.1 uncultured Planctomycetota bacterium
TGCCCCTACGGATTGGGGGCGTTTCTTCGCGAACCGGCCACATCGCAAATGCCTCGGAAAGACTCGGCTGTTGCAGGCGCCAGCGTGTTCCTGTAGAATCACGCTGGAGGGGGACCAGCTGTGCATGTTGGGGGTGAAGAGGAAACGGATGGCTGAGTCCACCAACCCGTTCGGGCCGTTCCCGGCCACCCGGTGGTCACTGGTCGCCCTGGCGGGCCAGGACGAGGGGCCTCAGCGAAAAGTCCTTGGCGAGTTTCTCAAGCAGTATCTTCCCGCGCTGAGGGCTCACCTGGTTCTGGGCAAGAGGATCGGGCCCGATCTGGCCGAGGACCTCCTGCAGGGGTTCCTTTGCGACAAGGTCGTCCAGGGCCGCCTCATTGCGAGAGCGGTCAGGGAGAAGGGCAGGTTCAGGTGGTTCCTGCGGACCGCGCTGGACAACTACGCGGCCGATGTGATTCGCCAGGAGACGGCCAGGAAGCGGGCCCCGCAGGAGATGAGGAGCGTGTTGCCGGATGAACCTGCTGATCCGGGAACAAGCGAAGAGCCCTCCGACTCCCTGGACGTCGCCTGGGCCCGGCAGGTGATCCAGTCCGCCCTTCAGTTGATGGAAGCGGAATGTGCGGCCTCCGGACGGCCGGACATCTGGGGCGTATTCGAGTCCCGGATCCTGGCAGCGCTGGACGGCGCCGAGCCGTTGCCGTATGATCAACTGGTGGAGCGGTTCCGGCTGGCGTCACCGGCGCAGGCCATGAACATCCTGATCACGGCCAAGCGCATGTACGAGCGGAACCTGCGGACGGTGATCGCGGAATACGCTGACGATCCGAGCGAGGTTGATCTGGAGATTCGAGATTTGGCGGAGATTCTCTCGCGGGCCCGCGCATGATTTGCCGGAGGTCTTCGTAGAGTGCTGAGGGGCGCGCTGTGCTTTGAGAGGAACAACCATGCGCGACATTCATAAGGCCAATCCGGAACTCCTGTCGAAGATGATGGACTTGGGTTCGGCATCCGAGCAGGCGTGGCGGCCGGAGGAACTGGCGGCGATATTCCGGCACCAGATGTCGGCCGCGGTTCAGTTTGACCTCGGTGCGCTCGATCCGGGCCTCGCCAACCGGCTGAACAACCTGAGCTCGTCGCAGGGGCTGCTGCTCAAGAGCTTCGCCGACCTCTTCTTCCATCCTCATCCGCCCATCGAGCTCCTGCGGCTGACCAAGCAATTCGCCAAGGCCTACCGGAACCATCCCGACAGCCCTCTGCCCAACGAGATTGCCACTCTGCTCTACTTCCTCAGCATTGTCGCGGCGCTCGTCCGCTGCGGCGAACGCATCACGGAACTCGATGACGATTCGCTCCGCAAGGGCATCGAGTGGCTGACGTCGCAGAAATGGGTGGATGAGAAGACGCGGGCCCTGCTTCGCGAGGGGCTCGAGTTCCTCAAGACCGATGCCGGTGAACTGTAATGACGAACCCGACTCCTGACTCCAGTTCCGTGCCGGAGGCATCCGTGTTTGCCGATGCGTCGGCGGGGCTGCTTCGCGCGCGTGTGCTCGATCCGCCGCGACAGCCCGGCCAGTTGGCCAGCCTCGGCCGCTTCGACATTCTGAGGGTGATCGGCTCGGGCGGGATGGGCGTCGTGCTCCTCGCTCGCGACTCCACGTCCGCCAGCCTGGTCGCGATCAAGGTCCTGCGGCCGGAACTCATCGACCGGGCGGACGTCCGGCACCGGTTCCTCGTCGAAACGCGCCACATGCAGCGCCTGTCGCACCCGAACATCCTGACCATATCAGAGGTCTCCGAGCGGCCGGAAGGCCCGTACTTTGTCATGCCGTTCATCGAGCGCGGCAGCCTGGCCGGAATGATCCGGCCGGGCGAAGCGGTGGACCAGGCGACGACGCTCAACGTCGCCCGGCAAGTGGCCGACGCCCTCGCCCGCGCCCACGCGAAGGGGATCATCCACCGCGACCTCAAGCCGGGCAACGTCCTAGTGGACAGCCAGGGACGAGCCTTCCTCACGGACTTCGGACTCGCCCGCCGCATCGACGTCAACGACTCCCTCGTCGACGTGCAGCGAGAACAGTGCGAGGGCACGTGCTCCTACATGTCGCCGGAAGTGGCAGAGGGCAAGGCCGGCGACACGCGGTGCGATATCTACTCCTTCGGCGCCATGCTCTACGAGCTTCTGACCGGGCGGCCCCCGTACGCCGGAACGACCGCGGAGAGCATTCTCGGGCGCATCGCCGCGGGGCCGCCCGATCCGGTCCTGCAACGGAATCCCCAGGCGCACCCGGGGCTGGCAGCGATCGCCGAGGCGGCGATGGCGCGGGAACTCCGGGACCGCTACGCCAGCATGGCCGACGTTGTGGCGGACCTCGAACGGGTCGAGAAGAGCGAGGAGCCCCTGGGGCCGAGCGGACGGCCCCAACCGCGGACCGGAGTCAGACTGAAAGCCGGCATAGCGATTGCCGTCGCGCTGCTCTGCCTGGGCGCGGTTGTGGCGGTCGTCGCACACCTTGGCCACCGGGGCGGCCGCACGCTGCTCGACGAAGAGTTCCTCGGGACCACCATCGACGCGGCGCGCTGGAAGTGGGGGGAAGCCCACGGCTCCCCCCGTGAGAGCCGCGGAAAACACGATTTCCAGGTCTCACAGCAGGACGGGTCACTCCTGGTCGAGGCCCGCGTCGAGCACGAAAGCGGGTGGATCTCCGTCCAGAGCGCGTGGGTGGACTCACTGTTCGATCTGAAAAAGAGCCCCGACAACCTCTTGATAGACCTTGAGTTCTCGGCCAACGCCGTCGGTGGAGGCGTTGCGGTCATGCTCTGCACCGGTGACGCTCCCCGGCGGGGGTCGGATCCCAACTCCGTGGTCCTCTTCCGCGCCTTCGCCATCGGCAGAAATTCGCTGAGCCTGAAGGACCAGCACGTTCAGATCGAGATTCTGAAGGCCGCCAGCCTGGCGGTGGTCAGCCCGGCCGACAACCTGTCCGTTCAGTCTCAACTTGTGGACATCCCCAAGCTCGCCGCGTGGAAGCTCCGCTTCTTCGCCATCGCCGGGACCTCGGCCGGATTCGCCCCGGCCGGCGTGCAGCTCCGGCTCAATCGCATGAGGGTATCCACCATCAAGGCCCAGAGCTGCCTGGTCGGCAAAGTGGTAGACTCGCGAACGAACCGCCCGATCCAAGGTGTCACCGTGCGAGCCGCCTCGATCCCGAGCACCGCCGATACCGGCGCGCAAGGCAACTTCATCCTGCCCGCGCTGTCCTCCGGACGCACAGAGGTCGTCGCGACCGCCGAGGGTTACGAGCAGGTGACCCGCCCGTTGGCCGCCGACATCGAGCCGGGCCGGCATACGGTCATACGGATCGTCATGCGCAGAACCGCGCGCGCCAGGTACGGCGAGGTGGAAGAGTCGATCCCTTCAGACAACACGATCATCTCCGGCCTGGCCGTGACTGACCGTTGGCTGTATTTCACGGCGCGGGACGAGGCAAACGTCGCGGGCTTCTACCGAATGGCCCACAGCGGCGTGCCGCTGACGCGAGTCTCCGCACTGCCCGGCGCATCGGGGCTCGCCTTTGCCAACGGCGAACTCTACGGCCTGGACCGGTCGCCCGGCCGGCTATACAAGATCGGGCCCGACGGGCAGAGCCAGAAGATTTTCGACCTCTCCGCCGACTGGACGCGGGGACTCGCCTTCGACGGCGCCCTCTTCTGGTTCCTGGAGGTCAACGCGACACAGGACCTCCACGCCGCCTACGCCATTGACCCGAAGACCGGCGAGGTCAAGGCGCGCTTCGACTCCGCCGACGTCGACCTCCGAGGCATCGCGGCCGAAACAAAGGCCGGCGGCCGTCTCTGGATATCCAGCCGGTCCGGGACCGTCTACGAGATCGACCCGGCACGCATTCCCAAGGACGGCAAAATGGAGGACGGAATCATTCGGGAGTTCCCCGGATACTACAGCCAGCTCAGTTGGTACGGCGGCAAGCTCTGGGGCGTGGACAACGAAGCGAAACGCATCTGCCAGATCGTGCTTCAGGACGCGCCCGCCGTCAAGTCGCCTTGAAGGCTGACGACGGTGCAATTGCACGTTGCAGCAGCACGGCCGGGCAAGTTACTTCCCATGCATCGTTCACTCTTGCCCATCCTCTCCGCGCGGTGTCAAAGCCGGGCGCCCACACACCGGCAGGGGCGACACGCCGGGGTCGCCCTGCTCGTCCTAATGGATCACGACGAGCAGTGCGAACAGGCCGAAGAAGAGGCCGGCGAGGAGGAACTTGACGATCGCGACGCGCTTCCGGAAGAACTGGGTCAGGCGATCCGAGCTCAGGCCGAAGTATGCGAGAATGAAGATGACGGTCAGCGGCAGGATGAAGGCGAGGTTGTAGAGCACGAGCAGGGCCGTCCCCTTGACGCCGCCCTTGCTGATGAAGACGATCGCGGGGAGGTAGACCTGGCCCGTGCAGGCGAGCTCTAGGAGCGAGACGAGGAACCCGGTCACGAGCGAGGCGATGACGATCGTCCCCATCCGCGTCTGCCGCCGGATGACGCCGTGGATCAGGTTCTTGATCCGCGTGGGCAGTTGGAGGGCCGTGTCCTTCACCCGCCCCCTGAGGCACAGGATGCCGTCGCGGAAGCTCAACACGCCCACGGTCAGCGCGAACAGGCCCGTCGCCCAGTACACCGACCTGGCCAGTGTGGGCATGACCTTAAGCGCCTGCACGGCCTCGAGCAGGCCGAGCCCGACGAGCAGGTACGTGGCGAAGACGCCCGTGGTGAACATGGCGCCGGTGATCAGCAGGTCCCGCTTCCTCCGCCCGACGTACGCGAGGTACGAGAGGAAGAAGATGATGACGGTGAACGCGCAGGGGTTGATGCCGTCGACCAGGCCGGCGCCGATGACCCAGGCGACGTTTTTGCCGGCGTAGCGCTCGCGGATGTTCTCGGTGGCCGCGGCGAGTTGCTCGCCGCTGATGCCCTGCCACGGGGCGGGCAGGTTCTCGGACGCGAGCATCATGGGCAGCAGGTTCTCGAGCGTGACGCCCTCGCCCACCAGGCCGTGGCGCGACGAGAAGACGGCGGGGACCACCTGCCGCTGGCGGGCCGGGACGCCGGTGCGGTCGCAGAGGATCTCGTTCAGAGCGACGGACTCACGCGGGACGATGTTGTACTTGCGGACCTCAAGGCCGGGGAAA
>CAYXNI010000206.1:0-5189 GCA_964466285.1 uncultured Planctomycetota bacterium
CGACCCGCGCGACGTGCTGGTCTCGTATTACTTCCACAAAAGCAAGCGGGAGCCGGAACGAAAGTTCTGGTTCTTTGAGAAGAAGCGCCGCGAGACCCACAGCCCCTTCCGCGGGACACTGTCCGAGTTCCTCGACGTCGACATCGGCGGGTTCGACACGATCCTCCGCTACTACAACATCTGGGCCGAATGCCGCAAGGACCCGGGCGCACTACTCGTCGTTCGCTACGAGGACATGCAGGCCGACCCGTGCCGCGAGCTCCGCCGCGTGCTCGACTTCCTCGGCCTCGATGCGATCACCGACGACGAAATCGCCGAGGCCGTCGAATTCGCCTCCTTCCAGAACATGCGAATGCTGGAGAGCGGAGAACAGGCGCAATCCTACAAGCTCAAACCAGGCGACAAGAACGACGGCGACTCCTACAAGGTCCGCCGAGGCAAGGTCAAAGGCTACGTGGACTACCTCCAGCCCGAAGAGATCGAGACGCTCAACCGCAAGATGGCCTCCACGCTCACCGATTTCTACGGCTACGAGCCGTGCCTGCGGAAAGGCAAGGGGCAGGCGTGAAAACACAGGCTCCCATCTTCATCATCGGCTGTCCGCGGAGCGGGACGAACACCCTCTACTACCGCATCGCGAAGCACCCCGGCCTCGCCTACATCTCCAACATCACCAAGAAGCTCCCCGATTCGCTCATCCTGACCCGCCTCCTCATGCTTTTCCGCAAAGACCACCGCCCGACCGAGGCGAAAAACGTCTGGGGCCGGTTCAGGCGCGGCGACGACGACGCTCTGACCGCCGCCGACGCCACACCGCAGGCCGCACACTTCCTCCACAAGGTGGTCGACAACCACCTCAGGCTCTTCGCCAGGCCGCGGTTCATCAACAAGTGCCCGCGGAACACCGTCCGCCTCGGCTTCCTCAACGCGGTGTTTCCGGACGCTTTCTTCATCCACGTGCTTCGCGACGGCCGGGCCGTCGCCCACTCGATCCTGCGCGCGAGGGAAAAGCACGCCGGGCAGTACTGGGGGTGCCGGCCGCCGGGATGGCGTTCGCTTCTCGATCTGCCGATGCCGGACGCATGCGCGATGCAGTGGAAGCTCATCACTGAGCATGCCCTGGCCGCCGCACGCTCGCTACCGCCGGACCGCTACATCGAAGTCCGGTACGAGGACCTCTGTGACAGCCCGGAGCAATCCTTCCGCGAGGTTAGCGAGAAGGTGGGCCTGGCGTGGGAGCCCGCCGTCCTGCAGGAACTCGTCGGCGACGTCTCCAGCCGCAACTACAAATGGCGTGAGAACTTCTCCGGTGCGGAGATCGAGCGCCTCAACGCCCTGCTCGGTGACCTGCTGCTCAGGCTCGGCTACGTGGTGTGAACGCTCTTTGGCGGAACCCCCGAGCCCGTTACGCCCCTGCGTCTTTAGTATTGTCCCCGCTCGAACGCGCGGTCCCGGCCAAAACGCCCTCTTCCGATCCCTCTCAAATCCGCAGGGCTATCTCAGGCCCATCGCTTTCAGGTTCTTCAGGCTGATCGCCAGGCTCTCGAACGGGTCGCGCTGGCACGTGTCCTGCTCGACGAGATACCAGATCGTGCCAGCCTCCCTGGCCGCCTCGAGGATGGCGGGCCACTCGAGGTTGCCCTCGCCGACCTCGGTCATAACCTGCTGGCCGTTCACGATCCCCATGTCCTTCAGATGAAGCAGCGGGATGCGCCCCTTGACCTTGTTGATCCACGCCACCGGGTCGCCGCCGCCGTGCTGAATCCAGAACGTGTCGATCTCGAACGTCACCGCTTTCGACGACTCGGCGATGAGGATGTCCAGGCCCGCTCGGCCACCGAACTTCTCGAGCTCGAAGCTGTGGTTGTGGTAGCCGAACGTCAGCCCGCGCCTCGCCATGTTATCGGCCACCTTCGACGCGTCCTTCGCGAACCGCAGATAGCCGTCCCCGCTGCGGTACTCGCCCGGCATCCCGCCGATGGCCGGGTACGTGCAGCCGAGAATCGCGTGCTCCTCGGCCACCTTGTCCAGGTTGTCGCGAAGCTGCTCGAACCCCACGTGCGTGGCGGCGCATTTCACGCCCTCACCGTCAAGGATTCTGCGCAGCTCCTTGGGGTCCATGGGGCCGGCCCCTGAGACCTGGACCGCCTTGTAGCCGATCTTGCTGAGCTTCTTAATCGTTTTCGCGATGTCTGCGGGTGTCTGTGTGAATTCGCGGACCGTAAACAACTGCGCGCCAATCACGGAATCTCCCATCGAACGAGTCCTCCGAAAGTGAAATGTCATCACACCGCGCTACACAAGCAATTCCGGCCGAACGGCCGGCAATTCTACGCCGGCGATCAGTTTTTTTCCATCGGAAAGACCGTCGCGAGTACGCGGGGCGAGATGATCGACCATCCGCTTCCGCCAGCGCTCGAGCCGGTCACGCGAACCCGGGGCTTGGGCCAGGTCGCGGGTCTCGCAGGGATCGCTCGCCAGGTCGAAGAGCTGCTCGCGGCCGGTGAGGGTGAACCAGATGTATTTCTCGCGGCCGTCGGTCAGAAACTGCATGGCTTCTTCTTTCGAGTAGCAGGCCGAATGTTCGCCGTGGATGTACTCGCGCGCGGGCGCAGGGCCGGTTCCCGCGACCGCGGGCGCAAGGCTCTGCCCCTCGACCAACGACGGGACCGGGACCCCGGCAAGGTCGAGGATCGTCGGGTAAATGTCTTCGAGCACGCAGGGAGAGTCGCAGACCTTGCCGCGGGCGCCGCCGGGCGCGGAGACCACGAGCGGGACGGCGGCGGAACTTTCGTAGGCGTAGGTCTTGCGGAACAGGTTGTTGTCGCCCAGCATCTCGCCGTGGTCGGACGTGAAGATGACGGCGGTGGGGCCGGCGCCGGCGTGTTCGAGCTCGCGCAGCACCCGGCCGATCTGGCTGTCGATGTGTGCCACCTGCGCGTAATAGCCGCGGCGGGCCTGCTCCAGCAGGGGCCTGTCGAGCCGCCCGTGCCAGGCGTTGAGGTCGGTGACGGGCACGTCGTGGATTCTGGCCCACTCGCCGACGGGGACGCGCGGAATCGGGCGGTCCTTATACATGTCATAGTAAGGCTGCGGCGGGTCGAGCGGGGCGTGGGGGCGGTGGAACGACATGTTCAGGAAGAACGGCCGACCCTTGTCGCGGCGGCGGAGAAAGTCGATGCACCTTGTCGCCACCCACGAGTTGTTGTGAAGCTCCTCGGGCAGGTGGCTGGGGCGCGTGGCCCAGGAGTTTTCCTGGAGACCGTGGTCGCCCTCGCGGACCCGGCCGCCGGTCCGCTCCCGCAGCCACTCGTAGTAATCGTTGACGTACCGGCCGTCGAAGTTCTGGGACGCCTCGTACGAATCGATGGACTCGAATCCGAGGCGGGCTCCCTGCGGAAAGAAGTGCGTCTTGCCGACGCAGTGGGTCTGGTAGCCTGCCGCCGTCAGCACCTCGGGGAGCATGTTCGCGTATCGCCACGGAACGCAGTCGCGGTATCCGAGCCGCCCGTGCGACGATGGGGTGAGGCCGGTCATGATCGACGCACGCGCCGCGATGCAGGAGGGGCAGGACGAGTAGGCGGCGCTGAACACGACGCCGCTGCGTGCGACGGCATCGACGTTCGGCGTCTCGACGTTCGGCGTCTTGCCGACGGGGTGCCCCAGGATGCTCAGGCAGTCCCATCGCATCTGGTCGAGCAGGATGAAGAGGATATTCGGCTTTTCGTGCGCGGTCACTTCGTTCCCCGTGCGCGAGCTCAGACAGCTCGCTTCTTGCTGTAGTACCACTGCACCTGCTCGGGCGTGCTGTCGAGGTCGAGATTCTCCTGTTCCACGGCTGCCCGCCCACGAGCGGGCGGCAGGACTTCCTTGAGCTTCCACTGCCCATCAAGGCGGCCGAACGTCCAGTACTCTGCGAATGTCGTCACGTCGGGGTCCTGTTGCACGACCGTGCCGCCCGCCTTCACGGTCTTCTGCGCGTGGGCCGTGATGCGCGCAAGGAACTCGTCTCCTTCGTTCGCCGGGAAATTCCGGACGAGGACGAGGTCGATCTTCCGGACGCACAGGTTGCGGAACTCGATCGCAGAGCCGGTCTCGCGCCGTGCGTTGATT
Organism: uncultured Planctomycetota bacterium; assembly: GCA_964466285.1. Taxonomy (GTDB): domain Bacteria; phylum Planctomycetota; class PUPC01; order PUPC01; family PUPC01; genus CAYXNI01. The sequence goes on from CAYXNI010000206.1 coordinate 4,114, forward strand.
TCGCGGGCAAGGTCGGCCGCCACGTCGGGGAACAGCAGATCGGCCGGGACGGCGGCCGGGCCGCCCGTTTCCCTCGCGAGGTGCACCTTGAGAAAGGTCTCCCGCACACGCTCGAGCATGAGTTGCCGGTCCCACAGCTTGTCGGTCTGCACGAGGAAGTTGAGCAGGCGTTCGATGCGGGAGCCCTTGGCCTGCATGTCCATTTCCAGAGCGGGACCGGCGAGGTCTGTGCGGAGAGCGACGGCGCCGTAGATCTGGCCGGTGGCGGCGTCGGTGAACGGCTCGAAGAAGTTGTCTTGGGACATGACGGAGGACTCCGCCGCCTGCTCGATCTCGCGGAGGAGGAACTTTTGGCCCTGGAGCTGGAACGTCCAGAACTCCTGGAACTGTGTCGGGGTGCGGCTGCCCCGGCGCCAGGCCCTGGTGCGGTCGTCGATATAGTAATCCGCGCCGGTCGCCGTGATGAGCACGGTGAATTCCCGGTGGCCGCGCTCGTGTGTGTAGCGGACGTTAACGATGCTCACGTTCCTGACCTCCGCGTGCTGGATCACGTTGATCTCGTGGTCGCGGATCATACTCTCGATCCGGCCACAGTGCTGCGCGTAGAGGTCGGGCATGAGCAGGTGGCGGACCGGTTCGTAATCGCGAGCCTGCCACTGTTTCTGCAGAGCGAGAAACGTTGATCTCGCCAAGTCGCGGAGGGCCTCGGGCTCGAATGCGGGGTCCGTCTTAGCGATGAAATTGAGCAGGCGGAGGGTCTTCGCTGGCTTCGGCGCGAGGTCGTCGGGCCGGTAGACGGTAATTCCCGGCTTTCCTTTCTTGATCATGAGGTAGGCGAGCACGCCAATGATTCCCACGAAGAAGCACATCAAGAGGATCATGCCGACGGGTGAAGCGTCGGCGGCACGCCCGCCGCTCACGCCGCTACTGCTTCCATGGTGGCTCCCGCCGGACCTGCCGCCCGACCACCCGCCCCCGCCCCCGAAACCCCCGCCGCCGCCGCCGCCGCCACCGCATCCCCCCCCGGCCCCTCCCCGGGCCCTGCCCTGGGCGGCGCGGAGCGCCAGAATCAAGAG
>CAYXNI010000207.1:0-5184 GCA_964466285.1 uncultured Planctomycetota bacterium
GCCCGCTCAACAGCGGGACAGTAGTGGCGACAAACAAGTCGTTGACAGCGGCCTGGCGGCCGGCCTCATCAGTCGCTCGCGCACCCATGATCTGGGTCCAGTGCGTCCGCTGGAACCCGTGATCCGTGCCGCCCATCTCGGTGTCGAGGCTATTTCCCATGATCGGATTGCTCTCGTGGCTGTCCGGCAGAGCAGGACTGTTCAATCCTTTTCGCCGCATGCGCCCGCAACAGGGCTGAAGAGGGCAGGAAGCTTCTTATTGCGAAGCCGGATCGTGTTGAAGAGTCAATGCTGCGACGCGCACGCCGGGCGCGGCGACCGGACACGATCACGTTCGCAATCGCCGCGTTCGGCGAACGGGGCGTATCGGCTGAGTTGTAGAACGCCCTCTACTCATAGATACGCCGGCGCCCGCGTCTACTACGCCCCCTTTCTTTTCGTTGCCGTTCTCCTGACGCCATATCTCTTCGAGGACCTCTATTCTCTAGACGCTCGATGAGAACCGCCGGTTCCAGGAATTCCAGATTTACGCACGGCGTCTTGCCCGGCCCGCGTGTTATTGTGCGGGGCGTTCGGAAGGGGACGGCTGTGTCATGCCGTCGGTCTTCGTCGTGCCGAGCCTGATAGAAGGTTCCTCTCTGCCGGGAGCGGTGCGGCAATCGCTGTACCGGGTGCGGTGGTTCAGCGCTGCTTCTGTCTCTGGTATAAGCCCACCAGTTCGGCTTGAGCGAGGATGTGGCCGTCCATCGCCGCCTCGACTTGCTGCTTCGTGGCGCCCTCTTTCAGGCCGGTTGTGTGATCGAGGGCGTAGAGCTTGAAGAAATAGCGATGCGTTCCCGAGGGAGGGGAGGGGCCTCCGTAGTTGAGCTTGTTGGAACTGTTCCGGCCCTGGGTGCCGGGGACGCTGTCCTGTTCGATGCGCTTGACCGCGGGCGGAATGTCGTAGACGACCCAGTGCACCCAGGTGCCGGCGGGTGCGTCGGGGTCGTCGACGATGAGGACGAGGCTCTTGGCCGCGTCGGGCACGCCGGTGATTTCGAGGGCGGGGTTCACGTCGGCGCCGTCGCGGGTGAATTGTGGCGGGATTTTGGCGTTGCAGGCAAATTTCGGGCTTGTGAGTTTCATGCCTCGGAGAACTTCTCGGCCGGTGCGCGGCCTCTCCCTCTCGCCGCACGAAGAGACGGCCGCCAGACACGCGGCACACGCTGACAGCAACCAGAGGTGTGCATGTCGCATCGATTGATCTTCCTGGGCGGAGTTCCGCAGGCCCCTGGGGCACTCCGCACGCCCCGCATCGGGTATTCTATCCACACAGGCGGGCCGTGGCAAGCTCCGGGCAGTCGTTCCAAGGCGTCTGTGGTGATGCTTCTCGAGTGAAATTGAGGCGCCGCGGCGGGCCTTCGGGCCGCCCCGACGACGGGGTCACAATTTCTGGCACGCCTGGCCGAAGCCGTACGTAGTTGCCGCAGGCTGAGCGAACATGCTATAATCCCCGGCGAACGCCGGGGCTGGTTCCCGAGGAGGAGGAGGGTCCAGTGGTCGAGAGATTTCGACAATGGCTGAATAGGCTCTCGCCGGTTCAAATGCTGGCGGTCGGCTTCGTCTCACTGATCGCGGTCGGGACCGTCCTGCTGTTGTTGCCGTTCTCCACGAAGGAGGGGCCGCTCAGCCTGATCGACGCCCTGTTCACGGCGACCTCGGCGATATGCGTGACAGGCCTGATCGTCGTGGATACCGGCTCCCGGTTCACGCCCTTCGGCCAGGGGGTGATCCTGGCTCTGATCCAGTTCGGCGGTCTGGCGATCATGGGGACGTCTACGTTTGTGCTGCTTGCGCTGGGGCAGCGAGCGTTCCTTCGCAACCTTCTGATGTTACGGGGCGAGTACACCGTGAGCGGAATGGGCTCCGCCCGGCGGCTGCTGCTGACGGTCGGATTGTTCACCCTCGTGATGGAATCGGTGGGAGCCGTGATACTGTCACACAGGTTCGCGCAAGAAATGCCCGTCGGCCGAGCGGTCTGGCTCGGGGTGTTTCATTCTGTGTCGGCGTTCTGCAACGCCGGCTTCTCCTTGTTCTCCAACAGTTTCATGGACTACCGGGCTGATCTGACCATCAATCTGACGATCCCGTTGCTGATCGTTCTTGGCGGCATTGGCTTTCCGGCCCTGATCGACGTGCTGACGAATGTTCACGCGCGGTTGAAGGGGGAGCGATTGCACCTCAGTCTGCACGCAAAGATCGTGCTGACGGCAACCGGCGTGCTGCTCCTGCTCGGTACGCTTGCCTTCCTGCTCCTGAACCAGCCGAGCATGCAGGGAATGCCCTTTAAGGAACGGATAACGGCGGCGTGGTTTCAGTCGGCAACGACCCGGACGGCCGGCTTCAACACGATTGATTTCGGCTCGGTCACGGCCCCGGCGGCTTTGGTGACGATCGTGCTGATGATGATCGGCGGGTCTCCCGGTTCGACAGCCGGGGGGATCAAGACGACGACGTTCGTCGTGATCCTCGTGGTGGTGCTGGCGCGGCTGCGGGGGCACGAGCGTGTGGAGTGCGGCAAGCGCGCGATCCCGGCCGTGGTGATCACGAAGGCCCTGGTGGTCGCGGTGCTGGGGGTGGGCGTCGTGATCATGGCGACGTTGCTCCTGCTCATCACAGATGGCACGACGATGGACGTGCCGCAGCAGCACGGTGTGTTCGTCAGTTCCCTGTTCGAGATCGTATCCGCTTTCGGGACGGTGGGGCTGAGCATCATCAGCACGGCCGCCACCGGGGCCTTGACATGGATGGGCAAGCTGGTCATCATATGCGCAATGTACTTCGGCCGGCTGGGCCCGCTCGCCCTGGCCGAAATGATCCTGGCTGCGGATAGGCCTTTGAACTACCGGTACCCTGAAGAATACCTGCTCGTCGGATGAAAGGGGGCACCAGCTTGAGACAATTCGCGGTGCTAGGCCTGGGCCAGTTCGGTTCCGCGGTAACTGAGAACCTGCTGAAGCACGGAGCCGAAGTCCTGGTAATCGACTCCGACTCGGACATGATCAATGACGTCAAGAATCGCGTAACCACTGCAGTGGTCGCCGAGGCTACCGACCGAAGCACCATGCTCCGGTTCCTGAGCAACGATATCGACTGCGTGATCATCAGCCTCGGCCCCGACATCGAGGCGTCTATTCTTGCCACGCTCTACGCGAAGGAAGCCGGCGTCAAGGAGATCATCGTCAAAGCCAATTCCGCGGACCACGCCAAGGTCCTCGAACTGGTCGGCGCGACGCAAGTCGTGCAGCCATCGGCCGCCGAAGCGAAACGGGTCGTGACGAGCCTGGTTCGCCCGAACGTGCTGGACTACCTGCCGCTGGCGGACGGGTTCAGCGTTTCGGAAATCAAGGCTCCGAAGGCTTTCGTCGGCAGCACACTGCGCCAGCTGGACCTGCGCAAGAAGCGCCGGCTGGACGTGATCGCCATCCGCGGCCCGTCCACGGGAGGCGAGGAGGGCGAGCTGGAGGTCATCCCGTCGCCGGACCGTGCGATCAGGGATGGCGACGCCTTGCTCATCATCGGGTGCGACAGCGACATCGAGAAGATCAAAGAGTAGCATGCTCATTTTCCCGGCCATCGATCTCAAGCAGGCGCGAGACGGGCGATGCCTGTGCGTGCGCCTCCGGCAGGGCCGCGCCGACGCGGAAACGGTCTTCTCGGACGACCCGCCCGCCGTGGCCAAACGCTGGGAGGATGCGGGGGCGGAATGGCTCCACGTGGTCGATCTCGACGGTGCGTTCACCGGGCGGCCAACGAACGCAGCGGCCATCGCGGCGATCGTGCAAGCAGTTACGGCGAAGATCCAGACCGGCGGCGGGATCCGCGACGACGCTGCGGCTGAACGCCTCCTCGGCCTGGGGGTGCAACGAGTGGTGATCGGGACGCGGGGCCTGACGGACGCGGCGTGGCTGCGGGCGCTGTGCGCGCGCTATCCCGACCGGATCGCGGGAGCGATAGACGCACGCGGCGGCCGCGTCGCCGTGGACGGCTGGACGCGCGACTCGGGAATCGACGCGCTCGAGGCCGCCCGGACCTTCGCCGGCTGCGGCGTGGCAGCCGTCGTTTTCACGGACATCGCGACCGACGGGATGATGCTCGGGCCGAACGTGGCGGCGACAGAGCGGCTGCTCGAAGCGGTTGCCGTTCCCGTGATCGCCTCGGGCGGCGTCTCCACGGTCGAAGACGTGCGGCGGCTTGCCGCGCTCCCGCTTGAGGGGATCATAATCGGCCGGGCGTTGTACGACGGCACCGTCGATCTCGGGGAGGCCATTCGGCTGGCCGGACAAGCTTCAGGCACTTGCAGCAGTTGAGCCGATGCCATAGAATTGATCTTCGTCCTTCTTGAGTTCGGAGCGCCGGATGCAGGTACGGTGCATCGAGTGTGAGGCCCTGGGCAACGTTCGCAGCGAAGACACTTCTGTGCTGTTTAAGTGTCCACGCTGCGGCGGCCCAATGCGCGCGGCCCCTGCCGCAGAGGGGATTCCTTTCTCTCCGGCCGGGCCGAGTGAGGCGGCCGACATGTCGGCCAACGAAGAGAAACCTTCAAGGGCCGGCGGCGGGTCAGTCAGCACACTTCTTGAGCGCCGCCGGAAAAGGAGGAAGTTCCCCTGGGCCGGCTTGATCCTTGCCGCGGCAGTCGTCATCAGCGCCGCGGGCGGCGGCTGGTATCTGTATCTGCAAGAAACCAGGCCAGGACCGGGGGCGCTCTCTCTGGAGCTGCTTCCTGCGACAACGCTGATTGCCGCCTCGATCGAGCGGGTGGACCGCCTTGAGGCTGAGCTCTCCGGCTCGGCCGAAGGCAACGAGCACGCGGTAACAGCCGCCCTGTCCGGGCTCCGCAAGGGCGTAGAAAGCTGGCTGGCCAGCGCTCTCGGGGTTTCAGGCGACTCGGCGTCCAGCCTGCTCAACGGAACCGTCGCCGCCGGCGTCGGGTTCGTTCCCGTCAAGGACGCACCGCCTGCGCGCGTGGTCTTGCTTGCCCTGCGAAGCCCGGATGTCGCGACGGCGGCTCTCGGCACGGCGCCGACGGCCGGAGAAGCGGCCGGGCGAACACTGTACGGGCAAGGCGCGTTTGCCATGCAGTTTGACGAGGTGATTGCCCTGTGTCCCAGGAAAGAGTGCCTGGAGCAGATGGCCCAAAGCTTA
>CAYXNI010000208.1:0-5181 GCA_964466285.1 uncultured Planctomycetota bacterium
ACATTATATCATAGTCAGGCGTCGAATGCTACATAAATTATGTCCAGATTAGTAAGCATTGCGTCCTCGGAGCTCTGTCTGTTGTTAACAAGGTGGGCCGGCATTGCATAGGATAAGATGTAATTGGAACATGATACTCAAGTGGACGATAGGGATATTGTTCGTTTACACTGTCGTCTCATTTCTTACAGTCTATCTATTCCAAGGCAACGTGGATTTTCCGTGGTTTCTCAAATATGATGCGGACGCCAAATCCATCACTTTCCGCCATCGCATGAATCAAACAACAGAGGAGACTGCCCCCCAGATTGAGTGCTATTTGGATGTGTATTTCGCACATTACGGCGGACTTGGAGCCGACTATCATAAATCCAATACGAACATTCTCCAGTTGCGCATGGCTGCCGCGAACGTCGAGTTGCGCCGAGAAGGAGACGAGCTATTCATAAATAATCGAACTCTTCCGGAAGGACAGGAGTATATGCAGATCAGTTATTTTCACTTGCACCCTTGGCTTAAGACGCGCCTCACGCTCCAAAACCTGGGCTTGGTAACTATCAAGCATATTGTCGGTTCGAAGCCGAGAATCGTACTGTATGGAAGGTACGGAACGGAATTTGCGTCTGGTAAGGGCAGTCTCATTCTTGCCGCCTTGGCCATCATAATGATATGCCTTTGGATACGCTCCCGCCGTATGGTTTGAGGATTTCATCCATGTAATGTCACGGTGCCTGACACCGCGAGAAGTCATAACATTGGGAGGCGGCGGGGCTTGTGACTGCGTTCGTCATTGGCGGAGGGGCGGGCCGCTGTCGCGCCGCTTCCGTGGCTCAGGTAGTTCCGGGGACGCCCATACTTATCTCTTGACAAGGAGCAGCGGCCGGCGGGGTCTGAGTCAAGTCCCGAATGTTCTGTAAATTGGCATCTCCGTCCTCTCTGTCTCCTGTCCGTCTTTTTCTTCTGCGTGCGGGCGAGCGGGGCTCCCGAAAAAGCCCAAAGCGAAGCCCCGCACGCTTACGCTGCTTCTTTCTCTTCTTCCTCTTTCGCCGCTTCGACCTCGGCCCTGTCCATGTCGAGGTAGCGGCGTTCCTGCCATTCCTCGCTCGTCTCCATCGCCAGCGCGGTCACCAGCCGCAGGCACGAACCTTCGCTCGGGAAGATGCGGACCACTCGCGTCCGCCGCTTGAGCTCCTGGTTCTGCCGCTCGAGCATGTTCGTCGACCGCATCCGCTTCCGGTGCAGCTCCGGCAACTGTACACGGCCGCGGCATCGTTGTATTTCATACCCCAGGTCAGACCGGTCTCTTCTTCTTCTCTTTGGTTCCCCACTCCAGCACGATGATCGTATCCACGCATGATCCCAACATATGCAGGGCCTTACTTGGTTGGATTCTCCGGATTGACCATGATCTCGTCGAGCATCATGTGGCCGGGTACGCTGGGGTACTCATGCCAGGCCGGAAGCACGCCGATGTTCTTGCAGAAGACTTTGACGTACCGGCCGCTTCCCCGGGTGTCAACCGGCAGTTGCTTGACGGTGAGGCCGCGTGAAGCGCGGTTGTTCGGGGGCTCGAATGATGCGGAGCCGGCAGGCTCGAACGTCTTGCCATCGGCCGAAACCGCCACGTCCACCCGCACAGCCGGAAAAATGCCGGCCTCCTGCAGGTAGACGAATCTCGGCACCACTTGGGTGATCACGGTGTTTGCGCCCATGTCGATCACGATCTCCAGATCGCTCGGTCCCAGTCTAAGCACTTCCGGGGCGCCCCATTCGCCGCCGCGGATCAGGAATCCGTCGTTAAGCAGCTTAGCGGCGGCTTCGCGATTCGGCAGGCCGGCCGGTTTGAGCATCTCGACGGGCTTGCGCAGGGCGGCGTGCTTCTCCGTCGCCAGCTTCTGGTAGGCCGCGGCGGTCACGTTGCCGCGGCCGACGTCGCTCTCGTCGAACCACCGCGCCTTGAGTGTCGTGGTTTCGGTGAGCTTGATCGCCGCCGTGCAGACCGGTGAAGCAGGCTGGGGGTCCGAACCGTCCACCGTGTAACGGATCTTGCCCGCCTTCATGGTGCAGTCCACGCTGGCGGTCATCGTGTCGACAAACCAGACGCTATCATTGCCCGCGGCGTCCTTGAGCATGCCCTGGCCCTTGATGGTCAGGGGCTCGAAGATGTAGGGCTGCCTCCAGAGCGGCTTGCACGGCTGGCCCTTGGGGTCGAAGAGGCGGGCCTGGAGCGTGAAGTTGTCGCCGATGCGGATGGGCTTGTCGGCGGCCGGCGATTGGGCCGTGGGTTCAGTGCCGTCAAGCGTGTAGCGAACGTGCCCCAGCGAGGGGTATGCCTCCAGGGTCAGCATAGTCGGCGTGGTCAGCCTGGCGGAGAACAGGCCGCCTTCGATCCCACTGTCGTACCGGATCGCAAAGCCGTAAAGCATCCTGTCAAGAGCGCGGTCAGTCACGTCCAGCCGCCGGGCGAAGTCCTTCTCGGTGAAGGTGTTGTCCGGGCCCCAGGTGCGCTCCTGGCGGCTGGGCACACCCCCCCGGAGCCATCGCACGTGCACCTCGCCTTTCTGCTCCCAGGCCGGTATCATCGCCCCCAGGACCGAGTCGCCCTTCTTGAGCACGCTGCCGTTGCAGTGGTACATCGTCCACTCCGGCCAGGGCACTCCCGCGTAGTTCCAGGGGACGGTGATGGTGGTGAAGCCCGCTGCCACCAGCCGCTCCGCCGTGCGGGCGCCGTTGTCCCAGGTCATGACGATGATGTCCTTGGATGCGCCGTTGGCGGCGCCCTCCCAGATGATCGTCTTCTTGCCGCGCTTCTTGACCATCTCGTTGACCTGCACGGCGAAGTAGTTCAGCAGCTCGCTGGGGTTGGCCAGGCTCTTTTCCTTCATGAATGCCTGGGCCTCCGGTGTGGCCACCACATTCCCGACGCCCGAGACCTCGTCGTAGCCGATGTGAAAATACGGCGACGAAGCAAACACGCCGCACATTTCCCCGATGATCGTGTCCAGCGCCTCGTAGATCTTCGGGTTGGCGATGTTCATCATGCCCTGTCCCACAGGCGTCTTCGTCGCCGGATTCAGGTACCCGAAGAACTCGGGCAGCGTCCCGCAGACATTGCTCGAATGGCCGGGTGTCTCCAACTCGGGCACGAGCGTCACGCCCCGCTCGTCGGCGTACTTGACCAGGGCCTTGAGTTCGTCCAGCTTGTACACCTGGCACCTGGGCCCACCGTGGGCCGAGCCGTTGAGCGTGCCGAGCGTGGGAAAGGCCTTGGATGGAAAGGTCCAGGCCTGATCATCAGTCATGTGCAACTGGAGGTATCGCACCTTGTACGCGCGGCAGGTCTGCACCATCTGCTTGAGGTACTGCATCGGGTTATCCTGCCGGGCGACATCGGCCATGGCTCCCGTGTAGTCGGCGTGCGGCCAGTCGTCGATGGTCATCACCGGCACCACGAACCCGCCGCCCTGTCTGGCGATGGCTTGGAGCAGCGTGGCCGTCCCCTCAGCCACCGCGCGATAGTCGAAGCCTTCCACCGTCACTCGGTCCTTGACCGTCAGGCGGTGCGCGCCTTCGCGCGTTCGCAGCACCTCGCGGGCCTTGACCATGAGGATGTCCTCGCCGGCCTTGATGTCCTTGTTGATCGCAAGCACGATGTCGCCGGCGCGAGGCGGGTCCTGCACGACCTTCAGGTCCAGCCCGGTCACAACCAACAGCTCTTCCTGCAGCACTGCGGCCAGGGGCCTAAGCTGGGCATCGCCGGCCACGATCCGGCTGGAAGCCTTCAGGGCCATCTCCCCGGTGCCCATCTGAACCGACTTGGGCCAGGGCAGGAGGTTCAACTGTGGGTTGCTGGACGTGGCCGGCGCACCAGCCGCCATTGCTCCACAGACCATGCCCGTCACCACCAGTGCGATTGCCGCCAACTTCTTGCCACTCATAGTCGTTCCTTCCATTCAGGCCTTGCCGAACAAGGCGGCCTTCACGGTCGTCCCAAGCCATCGACGAGCGACGTCGACCGGGAGAACGCCGCCTGCGCATTATACCATGCCCTCTCCACGTAGTTATAGCCGGAGGCCTGTCCACATGGAAGTCCCCGCGAGCGGTTCGATTCCGCCGCCCGCGCCGGACTGAAGAATCACGGAAGCCCCAAGAAGAAATCGCGAAATCATGGAAACGAACGGCAACCTGATGAGTATACTACGGCAATCTGTTGCCCGCTGACAAGGAACCGGAATCCGGGTACCTGCAAGAGGGGTAGCTTGTGAAGAAGATTCCGTTGGTGTTGGTGCTGTTTGCCGTGACGATGACCGGCTGTTCATTGATAAGCCCTCCTTCGGGTTTGGCGGCGTACAATGCCAAAGGCGCTCAGGCGACGGTGGCCGAGGCCGGAGAACCCGTCACCTTGACTTCCCCGAGCCCTGCAGGTCAATCGAAAGGAGACATGAGCGTGAATTCATCCAAGCATGAAGCGAAGGTCCAGACGATGTTCTACACGGCCCCAATTCCAGAGGCCGAGAAGAGGAAAGTCCTGGTCTCAATGTGGGATGTGTGGCTGTTCCACCACGAGGGCACGTACTACTTGTACTCCCTGGGCGCGACCGACCAGCCGGGCAGCAACAACTACTACATGATGGCGCGCTCGCCCGACGGCGTGCGCTGGGCGAACATTGGTCTCGTGCTCAAGGCGGACACGGAAGCCAACGAGGGGGAGACGAGCTACATGGGAACCGGCGCGACGTGGAGGAACCCTGTCCCCGGAGCAAAGCCGGCATTCCAAATCAACTATTCCAACTCCAGGGTGGTTGAAACTCCAGCTGGATTGGCCCGGCAGCAGACGATCTTCTTCGCGCAGTCCAACGACCTGATCCACTGGACCAAGTGCGGGCCGAAAAACGAATTCGTGAAGGACGATCGCTGGTACCAGCCCGACGGCCGATGGGACTCCATCTGGGCAATCCCGCGCCCCGGAGGCGGACTCTACGGGTATTGGACGGCAACGCCCAAGCCTGAAACCGGCGGACAGTTCGGATTCGGGGAGACGCTGGACGGCATCACCTGGAAAGCCCTGGAGCCACCCAAAGTTGACGCCGGGTATCCCGTCACCGGCATGGGCGAGGTTGGGGCCATCGAGAAGATCGGCGACCGGTATGTCTATGCCTACAAGCCGCACCCGGCGCACAT
>CAYXNI010000209.1:0-5173 GCA_964466285.1 uncultured Planctomycetota bacterium
GGTCGAGCGCGAGCGAATGCGAGTCGCATGGATCCGCGGTGTTCGACTGGCGCACATAGACAGGTGCCTGTGAGTTCCAGATCTCACCGCGGCGCTTGTCTGTCAGAGACAGGCCAATCTCGCCGCCCTTGCCATTGCAGCCACGTTTTCAGGTGGTACATCGGGCAGGAGGGCCTCGTGGCTGGGGCTGATCACCAGCGGACCCAGCACCCTGGCGACGCGTCGCACCTCCTCTTCAACTTCGGCGGGAGTGCCGTTGACCAGCAGGTACTGCGTGTCAATTCCGCCCACGAATGTCACTTTCCCCTTCAGTCCGGCCAAGGACTCGGCGTCCATGCCGGCGGCACGGGCCTGTATGGGATGGAGGAGGTCTATTCCCAACTCAATCAGGCGCGGCAGGATTCTTCTTATCGCCCCGCAGCAATGCAGGCACACGTGGTATCCATATTCGTGCCCCAGCTCTATCTGCTCCTTCAGGTACGGGAAGACGAATTCCTCGAACATCTCGGGACTCATCATGACGTCCTGCTGCGTCCCGAAATCATGGCTTATCTTGAACGCTTCCATGGTGTTGCCGACGAGCGTAAAGAAGCGCCGGTTCAATTTCAGGTAGTAATCGTTCGCGCGCCGCGTGACGGCGTGGACGACCTCGGGATGAGTGTACATCCTGACGAAGTACTCCTGCATCCCTCCGAAGCCGCTGAAGCAGTCGCAATGGAAGAACATGGAAAGGTTCCCGCTGAGGCGGTAGTATCCCTCTGCCTGTTTCAGGGCGTTCAGCCAGGGTGTGAAGTCGAATTCGTCCGGATTGGGCCACTTGTAAACGCTGTCAACGTCCGCCTCAGTCTCGCACTGGGCGAAGCAACCGCCGGCTGGAAGCGCGTGCTGCCCCACGGGGATCCATCGTATGTCGTCGCCCAGTTTTCGGTATACCTCCTCGGGTGTTCTGCAGCCAAGGTATTCGTAGAGCTTGGGCCAGCTGTCAGCGTGAGGATTGCCTGTCCAGTACCCGCAGCGATCCACGGGCCGGCCCTCAACAATGGCCGTGACGCGTTCTTTCCCGGTCATATCTTTCGCTTCTCCTGGTCTCCGCTCGTGTGCTGTGCCGCCACCCCAGCAGGCCGGACGACGCCTGCAATTGTATCACAAGGAGTGCCGAAAAGAAAAGTTTCACCGGTGTCCAATTGCACCGGGAGGAGCGGGCCCGCTGGTCTGATCGGGGCACGCCGGGGCGGGCGGGGTGCGGTGTTGATGCTCAGACGCTGCGGCTCAGGGCGGCAAGCATGCGGAGCTTTCTGGTCAGTCCCCGCGATCGAAGGATGCAGAGCAGGTAGTGGAGGCCGGTGGGCAGGAGGCCCTTGAGCGGGACGCGGAGGACGAGCCCGCATGAGCGGTTGTTGGCCATCGGGATGAGGTAGCCGGGGTCCATGGGGCGGAAGGGGCGGGGTTTCTTGCCCTGGAGGTCGCGGAGGATGTTCCGGGCGGCGAGGCGGCCTTGGGTGATGGCGAACTGGACGGACATGCGGAGCGGCTGGGCGCGGTGCCGGAAGAGGGCGGTGTCGCCCGCGCCATAGCAGCGCGGGCTGATGCGCAGGCAAGGGTCGACTTCGACGCGGCCCTGGTTGTTCTTGGGGGCGGGGAGGCCGCGGACAAAGGCGGGCGTCTGGACGCCAGCGGCCCAGATGACAGCCGCGCGGCTCAGTGTCTCTCCCGGCGAGAGCGTTACGTTGTCGCCTTCGATCTTCGCCAGCGTCGTCTGGGTTCGAACGTCGACGTTCATGCGGGCGAGGTTGGAGACGGCGTATTTGCGGAAGTTTTCTGGGAGCGCGGCGAGGATGGCGGGCGTGCGTTCGCAGAGGATGATGTGTTTCCGCTGTCCGCTGCGGCGGCAGAAGGCCCAGAGGTTCGAGGCGACTTCGACGCCGGTGTAGCCGCCGCCGATGACTACGAGGACGTCGTGCCTGTCCTGCTTGAGGAGGGCGAGGATGTTGCGGGCGTCGGCGGCGGAGTCGAGCTTGTGCGCCCGCCGCTCGATCTCGCCCTGTCCGTAGAAGTTTGTGCCGGTGCCGGCGGCGATGATGAGGTGGTCGTATTCGAGGGCTCTGTTGGGCGTGGTGACGACGCGGTTGGCGGGGTCGATGGCGGTGACGGTGTCGTGGAGGAAGCGGAAGCGGGCGGACCGGGCGAGGTCTTCGAGGGGATAGGTAATCAGCTCGGGTGCGATGCGCTCGCTGAGGACGTCGGGGAGCATGGGCAGGAAGTCGGACGTGGGCTTCTGGTCGATGAGCAGGACGTCGATGTCGTGGCGGTTCTTCAGGGTGTTCGCCGCTGCGAGCCCCGCAAAGCCGCCGCCGATGATCAGGACTCGGTTCACAGGAGCACGTCCAGAATCAGGATAACGCCGACGAGCAGGTGCGTCAGGATGGCGAGCCGTGACGAGCGGGTCATCATCAGTTTGTCGCCGTAATGCCGCCGGAGAATGCGGACCGCTGCGGTTGCGGGGAGAAGCCCGACCGCGGAGAGCAGTGCCGTCCGGCCCAGGTACCCTGTGGCGATGGCTGCGGCGATGGCGGCGAACGCCCCGGCGACCGAAGCGGCGTACAGGAGATAGCCGTTGGTGCGGCCTACGACGCCGACCAGGTTGAACTTGCCTGCGGCGCGGTCGTCGGGGGCATCCGGCACCTCGTTGGCGAGCAGGATGCCGGCGGTCAGGAAGCCGAACGGGAGGGAGAGGAACAGTCCCTGCCACGTCGGGAACACGGCGGTCTGAAGGTAGTGGCCGCCCATTACGCAGGCCGGCCCGAAGAGCAGGAAGACGACGAGCTCGCCGAGGCGGCGATAGGAGAGCCGCAGGGGCTTTTCGGAGTACATCCAGGTGAGCAGGAGGACGAAGAGGTAGAGCCAGGCCACGGTCGCCGTTCTCATCCATGCGGCAAGCGCGAGGACGGCGCCGACGGCGGCCGCTGCCAGCGCAATGCCGACGCGCTTGTACCAGGCGGCCGTGAACACGCCGTGCTGGATGAGCTTGGACCCGCCGAAGAAGGCGTAATGGCGGGTGTCCTGCGCATCGGCGCCGGTCTTGGAGTCGGCATAATCGTTGATGACGTTGCCGCTGAGGTGTGTCGAGGCCGTTGCGGCGAGGCCGAGCAGGAGCGGAACGAGCTTGAGTTCGTCCGCGAGGAGGGAACCGAAGACGAACGGCAGAACGCTGGCGGAGAGAAAGGGCAGGCGGAGTGCCTGCGCAACATCAGCGGGCTTCAGCGCGGCCACGGTGCGGTTGCTCAGCGGGAGCCCCGTTTTATCCCCCTGCCTTCTTGGCGCCGCCCCCCTTGAATATCCTCGTCACCCTGAACCGGCCCCCACCGATGAAGATCAAGCTGAGGAAAACGATCGCCATCGACAGGGGGTACGCCCACTTTCCGAAGCTGCCCATCGACAGCCAGGGCTTGCCGTCTTTGGCTACTCCGTAACACACCGAGGTAGTGGCGACGAACATGTTGAGGAACATCAGGATTGCGGCGGGCCGGACGAACAGGCCGAGTACGAGGCAGGCCCCGCCGACGGCCTCGGCGAAGCCGCACATGAAGCCCCAGAACTCCGGGGCGTACTTGATCCCGAACAGGGCCATCGTCCCTCCCAGTTTGGCCCATTCGGCCGGGCCTGCGACGAGCTTCGGCAGGCCGTGGACGATGAAGACCGCCCCGATGCCTACGCGAAGAACGAGAAGTCCGAGGTCCGCACTGAGCCGATTGTTTTGCTCTGCCATCGCGTGCTCCTTTCGACTGGGCTCATCATCTCGGAAAAGCCGCCTGAAATGATACATAACCGGTCAGGCGTTCGTCAACTTTATCCGGCGCGGCGCCGCGGACGGGACGCGGGCTTGAAGTGCGAGCTTTGCTGTGTTACCATCCGGCTGCAGACTATCCTGTGCCGGAGATGAGTGTTTTGGCAAACCGCGAGAAGAGCTTCGATTTCGTGTGCGTGGGCGGCGCTACGCAGGACGTGTTCGTGCGCAGCGACGCCTCGAAGATCCTGACTCTCAGTGATCTGCGGGAGGAGCGCCGGCTGCTTGCTTTTGAATACGGCGGCAAGATCAGCGTGGAGCACATCGAGTTCACCACGGGCGGCGGCGCCACGAACGCCGCGGTGTCGCTGGCCCGGCTTGGTGCGCTGGCGGCGTTCCTGGGGAAGGTCGGGCCCGACGAGATCGGTCAGCTTATCATCAAGGAGCTGGCCGACAACGGCGTGGATATTACGTACCACCTGCACAGTGATACCCACTTCACGGGCTACTCGGTGATCCTGACCAGCTACGAAGGTGACCGGACGGTTCTGACGCATCGTGGCGCGAACACGATGATAACGGCCGAGGACATCGACTGGAGCTTCATCGGCCGGGCCGGATGGCTCTACGTGACGTCGCTCGGGGGCGAGTCGGCCCGCCTGCTCGATCCGCTGGTCGAGAGGGCCTCTGCGGCGGGGGTCAAGGTGGCGCTTAACCCCGGCTCGACGCAGCTTCGCGGCGGGATCGACAAGCTGCGCCCGGTGCTCGAGAAGACCGAGGTGCTGCTGCTGAACAAGGAAGAGGCCGCGTTGCTGACCGGCACGACGCCCGTTCGTGACGTCATCGTGGAAGAGCGGTGTGCGCTGTGCGGACAGTGCATCAAGGCGTGTCCGAAAAACGTGTTCGTCCGCGACCACGACCGGATTGTGGCGGCGGCGCTGGAGCGGTGCTCGAAGTGCGGGAAGTGCGTGCTTGCGTGCTCGACGGGGGCCATGGTGATGGAGCCGTGGGCGTTCAACGTGGCCGACTCGTTCGAGGCGCTTTGCCGGACGGGGCCGAAGGTCGTTGTTATCACGGACGGGGCGAACGGCGCCCAGGCGTGCGACGGCCGGACCGTGTGCCTGCTGCCCGCGACGGAGGTGCCGGTGGTCAGCTCGCTGGGTGCGGGCGACGCGTTCGGGTCGGGGTTTGTGTTCGAGTATTCACGGAGCGGCGACATCGGCCGCTCGCTGGCGCTGGGCACGGCGAACGCCGCATCCGTCGTGCAGGTGGTGGGGGCCAAGAACGGGCTCCTCGACGCGAAAGAGGGCGAAGCCGCGCTGAAAGGCTATGACCCGAAGGCCCTGAGGACTCAGGCCCTGGCCGAGCTGCTCGCGGCCGCTGGTAAAT
>CAYXNI010000210.1:0-5172 GCA_964466285.1 uncultured Planctomycetota bacterium
CCGTTCATGGTGTTGTTGAACGTCGTGATGTTCGCCGTTTCGGGCGGACTGGGATTGGCGTTCCTGTTGCAGACGTTGCACCGCATGACGGTGGCGTCGCGGCTGACGGCGGCGGGATCGCCGGCGCGAAGAAGTTCAAGGCAGTCCAGGTCGGTGGGCCATCGGACGGATGCGTGCCGGCCGAGCTCGCCGACACGCCGGTCGACTATGAGGCGCTCGGGCACGTCGGTGCGATCATGGGCTCCGGCGGCCTCGTCGTGCTCGACGAGACGGACTGCATGGTGGACGTCGCACGGTATTTTCTCCGGTTCACCCAGGACCAGTCGTGCGGCAAGTGCTCGTTCTGCCGGGTCGGTACGCGGCGCATGCTGGACATTCTCGACCGGATCTGCACTGGCCACGGCCGCAAGGGTGACCTCGAGCAGCTCGAGGACCTCTGCCACATGGTCAAGCGAGGCAGCCTGTGCGGCCTGGGCGGGACGGCGCCGAACCCGGTGCTGACGACGCTCCGCTACTTCCGCGACGAGTACGAGGCGCACCTGGCGGGCCGCTGCCCGGCGCACCGCTGCACGGCGCTGATCACGTATTCGATCACCGACGACTGTATCGGCTGCACGCTGTGCGCCCAGCGCTGCCCCGCCGAGGCCATCGAGATGAAGCCGTATGAGAAACACGAGATCGACCGCACGAAGTGCATCCGGTGCGACACCTGCCGCCAGGTGTGCCCGACCGAAGCGGTGAAGGTGGAATAAATGCCGAGGATTGCGATAGACGGACGCGCGATTGAAGTCCCCGCGGGCACGACCGTCCTTGCCGCGGCCAGGGAGCTTGGCATCGATATCCCGACGCTCTGCTTCCTTGAGGGCCACGCGGCGCAGACGTCGTGCATGGCGTGCCTGGTCAAGGTCAACGGCGGCCGGCGGCTTCTTCCCGCGTGCGCGACTGTCGTGAGCGAGGGCATGTCGGTCGAGAGCGAGACGGACGAGGTCATCCACGCCCGCCGCGCAGCGATCGAGCTCCTGCTGGGCGATCACCTCGGCGACTGCATCGCGCCTTGCCAGGCCGCGTGCCCGGCGCGGCTGAACATTCCGAAGATCATCCGGCAGATCGCGGCGGGCAAGGCGCAAGATGCGGCCCCGGCCGCCCGGGCGTGCCGCGAATGCGGCGCTCGTTGCGAGAAGGTCTGCCGGCGCGCGGCGAAGGATCACGCGGTCTCGATTCAGCTGCTGGTGCGACACGCGGCCGAGGCCGGCGGTTCGCCGCCTGAGTCTCGCCTGGTTCCGCCGGAGAAGGAGTTCTCGGTCCACATCGGGCGGGTCGGACCGGACGAGATTAGCAGGTTCATGGCCGGTGCGAGCGCGGCCGACCGGGTCGAGTCCTCGGGCGGTTTCGAGGCGGGCTTCACGGCGGAAGAGGCGATACGCGAGGCGCAGCGCTGTCTGCATTGCGATTGCCGGCGCCCGAACGATTGCAGGCTGCGGACCTATGCGGCCCTGGTCGGGGCCAGCCCATCCCGGTACAGGGGAGAGCGGCGCACGTTCGAGCAGCAGTTTCACGCGCAGAACATCATCTACGAGTCCGGCAAGTGCATCGCGTGCGGGTTGTGCGTCGAGATCACGCGCAAGGCGGCCGAGCCGCTCGGACTGACGTTCGTGGGCCGCGGGTTCGACGTGCGCGTCGCGGTGCCGTTCGACCGCCCGCTGGACGAAGCGCTGCAGAAGGCGGCCACTGAATGTGTTCGCGCGTGCCCGACCGGGGCCTTGGCCTTCGACACGGAGACTTGAGCGGAACTGGCAAACCTGATCGATCATCCTCAGGACGCCCAGGCGATGGGCCTTGCGGCGCGAGAGGGCGTCCGCAGGCATTACTCGCTGGAGCGGATGGCGGAAGACATGCTGAACCTGTATGCTCGACTGCGTGAGGGCAAGTCATGACGACGATCATCATCTCGACGAATGACCTCGGGGACGCGCGGAGGAATGATTTCGAGGAATCCGTGGCCGCGCTTCTCCGTCAGCGCGGCCTAGCCGTGCTGGTGACTCCGCCTATCTATCATGTTTCCGAAGACGACGAGGTCTGGGCCGAGATTGCGAAGGCGTCCGGGCCGGTCATTGCTCTCTCGTGGCTGTATCCGCGGCCGGCCGAGTGGCTGTTCAGGCGGCACGGGGCCGGATGCGCGTACCTCCGCACATACGATCTGGGCGCGTATAAGACGCCCCGGGAGTGCGCCGACGCCTGCACGGAGCTCCTTCCGCCGGCGCCGGCGGAACAGGGCACGATCACCCGCCTGGACCGCACGTTCGTGAAGCGCTGGTACCCGGTGATCGACTACTCACGGTGCGTGAACTGCGGGCAGTGTTTGCAGTTCTGCCTGTTCGGTGTGTATGCGCTGCAAGACGAAAGAGTGAGTGTGATGAACCCGGACAACTGCAAGCCGGGCTGTCCGGCGTGCAGCCGCGTCTGCCCGAGAGGTGCGATCATGTTCCCGTTGTATGACGACGAGGCCATCGCGGGCGCTCCGGGGCGGTTCGTCACGCCGGACGACGCGGCGAAGGCGATGTACGAGAAAAGGACAAGGCGACCGTACCAGCAACCGGCAGATGTCGGCCTGGACGCGCTGATTGACGACCTCGACCGCTTGACTGAGGGGAGGCCGTAGGTGCGCACGCCGGGCGGGTTCCCCATCGTACTGACCGCCGATCCCACGCTCATGGCGGACTACCGCCTGCTTTTCGACGGGGTCCTGGTGGCCAACCAGACGACAACCACGCCCGCAATGATCATCCGGGCGTTGATGATGCCCGCTGCAAGAGGCGAAGGAATCCGCGCAAAGGTCGCTCCGCTCGGGCTGCGGCGGATCGAGGCGGCGCTGCTGGCCGACGGGTTCGGCCGCGAGGCCGTGGCTGTTGTGCATCCGAAGCATCTGCGCGAGGCGATCGGCCCGGAGACACGAGTGGTGGGAGTTGCTGCGGGCGAACCGGCGGGGCTCGGCATGAGCACAACGACCACCGTGGCGATCGCCGGCGGCACGAGCTTCCCCGCGGCGCTCTTCCGGAAACTCATGCGTGCGATTCGCGATGCCCTCCGTCGGGCCGACGCCCGGGCGGCCGTCGTGGCCGGAGGACCGGGCGCGTGGCAACTGGCGGGAGCACCCGAGAGACGCCGGGAGTCGGGCATCGATCACGTGGTCGTCGGGTACGCGGAGGGGAACGTGGCAGGCCTGTTCCGCGACGTCATTGCACATCGGTCGCTGCCCGAGGTCATCGCGGGCGAGCCGGCGGGCGCGGCGGACGTGCCGCGGATTCGCGGGGCGTCGACGATGGGCGTGGTCGAGATCAGCCGCGGGTGCGGCCTGGGCTGTTCGTTCTGTACGATCGCTCGCACTCCGATGTTTCACCTCCCCCAGGACACAATCCTCGCGGACGTGGAGACGAACCTGGCCGGCGGGGTCCGCAACCTCTGCGTTATCAGCGAGGACGTCTTCCGGTACGGGGCGGAGGGCGTTCGGGCGCGGCCCGAAGCGCTGATTGACCTGCTGGAGCGCCTGCGTCGCATCGGCGGGGTGGGGCTTATTCAAACCGACCACGGCAATGTCTTCAGCGTATCGCAGTACAGCGACAGAGAGTTGGCGGCAGTCCGCACACTCATGACCGGGTCGACCGGCCAAAGGTATCCGTGGGTGAACATCGGCGTGGAGACGGCGTCGGGCGCGCTCCTGAGGGCGAACGGGTGCGCGGCGAAGATGGGCGGGCTGGGCGATGACGAGTGGGGGCCGGCCTGTGCCGATCAACTCAGGCGCCTGTGCCGGGCGGGGTTCCTTCCCATCGCGAGCGTGGTCGTCGGCCTGCCGGGCGAGATGGAAGCGGATGTCGGGCGGACGATCGCGTGGGTCCGTTCGGTGTCGAACGAGCGGGTTGCGGTCTTTCCGGTGCTCCACGCGCCAATTGATCCAGCCGCGTCGGCCCCATCGGTGAGCAGACTACAGTGGCAACTCATCCGCATGTGCTACCGGCTCAACTTCAAGTGGATTCCGCGGATGTACTGGGACAGCCAGCGTGCAGCGGGTGTGGGTGCGGCGCAGCGCTGCCTGATGCAGGCTCTTGGCCGTGCGCAGGCGGCGTTGTGGAGGGGTCTTTTCGCGCTGCGGGCGAGGGGGCGCCATTGATGTCCATAACGCCCTTGGCCATCGGCCGTGACCGAGTTGAATCCGCACTCCGCGTTGTGCGCGAGCGGCTCCTGGCCGAGATGCACCCGGACGGGCATTGGGAAGGCAGACTGTCTTCATCGGCCCTGGCGACAGCCACCGCGATCAGCGCCATGGCCGCGGCCTGCCCCGATGCGAACGGGCACTTGATCGAAGGCGGACTCGGTTGGCTTGTGCGCGATCAGAACAGCGACGGCGGCTGGGGGGATACGCCGGACAGCCCGAGCAACCTGTCGACCACAATGTTGGCGGTCTCTGCACTCACGCTGGCGGCGCCCGGCGGCCAGTCCCCTGCCCTTGCGAAGGCCGAGGATTACCTGGCGCGACACGCCGGCCGCACGGCGGAAGAACGGGCGGCGGCGCTGGCGGCCGTCTACGGCAAGGACCGCACGTTTGCGGCGCCGATTCTTGTGAACGCTGCTCTGGCCGGTCTCATCCCCTGGGACCGCGTGCCACGCCTGCCGTTCGAGCTGTCCGTGCTGCCTCACGGCTGGTACCGCGTGCTGCGGCTGCACGTGGTGAGCTATGCGCTGCCCGCGCTCATCGCCGTGGGACTGGTGCTGCACCGGCGCAATCCTCCGCGGAGCCAACTGACGCGGATGTGGCGCAACTGTGCGGAGACGCCGGCTCTGCGAAAGCTTGCGGCCATCCAGCCGTCGAGCGGCGGGTTCCTTGAGGCGGTGCCCCTCACAAGTTTCGTCGCCATGAGCCTGTCGGGCGCCGGTCACGCGCAGCACGCGGTGACGAGGAAGTGCGTCGAGTTCCTCCGGCGGGCGGCCCGGTCCGACGGGAGTTGGCCGATCGACAGCAACCTTTCCGTGTGGCTGACGTCGAACGCCGCGATTGCGCTCGACGCGGCCGGCGGTCTCGCGGCGGCCGATGCCGCAAGGACGCGGCGCTGGCTCCTCGAGATGCAACACGGCACTGTGGATCGGTAGACGAACACGGCGGCCGGTGGAGGGTCCTGG
>CAYXNI010000211.1:0-5139 GCA_964466285.1 uncultured Planctomycetota bacterium
GAAGAGGAGTTCGGCGTCGCCGGACAGCCATGGGCCGCCGATTACGCGGCCGTCGCATGCGTGTTTCCAGGCGACGGAGATGTCGGATGTCCTGATGGCGTTCATCTCGTAGTTCTCGGTGCCGAGGAAGATGAGTTCCTCTGTTGCGACGAGGTCACCGATGGGCCGGGCGCGGAACTTGAGGTCGGCGGCGACTACGCGCAAGGCAATGTTGTACTTCCGGAAGGCTCCGGCATCGTCGGCGGCGTAGACGAAGGAGCCGCGGAGATCGGGAGCGGCGAAGACGGAGGCTCCCACCGAGAAGGTCCATCGGGGGTGCTGCTCGCCGAATTGGAAGCTGGCGACGTTTCCGTCCCAGCAGCCGTACACAAAAGAACTGGGCGTGCAGTAGGGGCGGCTGGATGGCTGGATGGAGGTGTCGAACCGCCATTTCTCCCGGCCGATCTGTTTGTCGATGATGCGAATGATGTCGCCGGCGCTGATGACGACGTACTCATTGTTGAAGCCTGGGGGGCTGTCGGGCCGGCGTCCGAGGTCATAGGTCCATCGGGTGAGGCCGGTTTTCATGTCGACCGCGTATATCGCGTTGTTGCGGGTGACGGCGTAGAGGTAGCCGTCGTTGAGGTCGGTGTAGCGGAGACCGGAGCCGTCGAGGGGAAGTTTCCAGAGGAGGCGGAGTCCGCGGCGTTGCAGTGTCCGCTCGCCGAGGAGTTCGGACCGGATTTCTTCGGGGGCGGGCGGGGCGGCCTTTGCGGCAGGCTTGGGCGCCGCTGCACCCGGGGCGCCCTGGGCGGCGGCTTCTCCCTCAAAGAAAACGAGCTTCGAGGGGCGATGGGCTTCGTTGTATTTGGCGACCAGCCGGTCTTGCCACTGTTTGAACCCCTGGGCGGAGCGGCCGTAGCTTTCGGACATGGCCTTGCCGATGCGGTCGAAGGCCTGGTTGATCTCCTTGTTCTTTTCGCTGAACTGGCGCGAGAGGTCGTCTCCCATGCGGTTGACGACTTCGCCGTTCCAGCATCCGGCAAGGGGGCTGAGCGCGGCCAGGATCATACAGGTTCGGATCATTGGAAGCGTCCTCCGTCTGCTTAGAAGCTGCCTTACACCTGGTGGGGCAGGCGTTCCTGCGTGCCTGTGGGCAAGGAGGAATGTTTGCCTCACTGTTTGAAACGGTCTCTTAAAGATCGGGCCCCACGGGAAAACGGCCGCACAGGGCGATGACTTCGTTTCGGATTCGCTTGCGAAGCGAGCTGTTTCCCGGGTTGGACAGAATCTGATCGGTCCAGTTGGCGATCTGTTTCATCTCGGTCTCACCCATTCCGCGTGTCGTCGTGGCTGGGGTGCCGATCCGGACCCCGCTGGTCTCGGTCACGGGCTTGGAGTCGAACGGGATCAGGTTTTTGTTGAGTATTATACCTGCTTCTTCCAGTAAGTCACTGGCTTTCTTGCCGGAGATTCCGCGGCTGGTGAGGTCGACGAGGAAGAGGTGGTTGTCGCTGCCGCCTGAGACGATGCGGTAGCCGGCGCTCTTTATTTGGGTGAGCAGGCACTGGCAGTTGTCGAGGATGCGCTGCTGGTAGGCCTTGAAGCCGGGCTGCATGGCCTCCTTGAGGGCGACGGCCTTTCCGGCGACGGTGTGCATGAGCGGGCCGCCCTGGATGCCTGGGAAGACGCTGGCGTCGATGGCCTGGGCGTATTCGTTCTTGCAGAGGATGATGCCGCCTCGCGGACCGCGCATGGTCTTGTGGGTGGTGAGTGTGACGAAGTCGGCGAGCGGGACGGGGTTCGGGTGCAGGCCGACGGCGACGAGGCCGGCGATGTGGGCGATGTCGACGAGCGTGAGTGCGCCGACTTCGCGGGCGATGTCGTAGAAGGCCTGGAAGTCGATGATCCGGGAGTAGGCGCTCGCGCCGAGGACGATCATTTTGGGCCTGTGCTTGCGGGCCTGGTCGCGCACCTCGTCCATGTCGATGTATTCGGTCTGGCGGCTGACGCCGTAGTGGACGGCGTGGTAGAGCATGCCGCTGAAGCTTTTCTTGGCGCCGTGGGAGAGGTGGCCGCCGTGTGCGAGCGACATGGACAGGATGGTGTCGCCCGGCTGGAGTACGCCGAAGAAGACGGCCATGTTCGCCTGGCTGCCGGAGTGGGCCTGGACGTTGGCGTGTTCGGCGCCGAAGATGGCTTTGACGCGGTCGCGAGCGATGTTCTCGACGAGGTCCATGAACTGGCAGCCGCCGTAGTAGCGGGCGCCCGGGTATCCCTCGGCGTACTTGTTGGTCATGACGGAGCCGGATGCGCAGAGGACGGCTTCGCTGACGAAGTTCTCGGCGGCGATGAGCTCGATGTGGCTTCGCTGGCGTTCCATTTCGCCGACGACGGCGCCGTAGATTTCGCGGTCGGCCTGTCTGAGGGCTTCGAGGTTCATCATTTTCTTATTTTCTCCTTGTGAGGTAGGCTTCGATGAACGTGTCGATCTCGCCGTCGAGCACGGCGCCGGTGTTTCCGGTCTCGTGTCCGGTGCGGTGGTCTTTGACCATCTGGTAGGGCTGGAGGACGTATGAGCGAATCTGGCTGCCGAAGGCGATCTCGCCTTTTTCGCCGTAGAGTTTCTGGAGTTCGGCCTCGCGTTTCTGCTCTTCGAGGCGGTAGAGCTTGGCCTTGAGGAGTTTCATGGCGGTGGCGCGGTTCTTATGCTGCGAGCGTTCGTTCTGGCAGGCGACGACGACGCCAGTGGGAAGGTGTGTAAGGCGGACGGCGGAGTCGGTCTTGTTGACGTGCTGGCCGCCCGCGCCGCCGGAGCGGTAGGTGTCGACCCTGAGGTCTTCGTCGCGGATCTCGATTGCGACGTCTTCGTCGAGCTCGGGAACGACGTCGACGGAGGCGAACGAGGTGTGACGGCGTGCGTTGGAGTCGAAGGGGGAGATTCGGACGAGGCGGTGTACGCCGATCTCGCACTTGAGATAGCCGTAGGTGTAGGGGCCGACGACGTTGAGGGTGGCTCGCCGGATGCCGGCTCCTTCGCCCGGGAGGTCATCGATGAGGCGGGATTCAAAGCCGTGGCGCTCGATCCAGTGCTGGTACATGCGGAGGAGCATCATGGCCCAGTCGCAGGATTCAGTGCCGCCGGCGCCGGCGTGGATGCTGAGGTAGCAGTTTCTCTTGTCGTTGACACCGCTGAACATGAGGCGGAAGTGGAGTTGCTTGAGGCCCTCATCGAGTGCGCCGATTTCTTCGCGGATTTCGGCGAAGGATTCTTCATCGCTGTCTTCTTCGGCGAGCTGGAGGAGCAGTGCGGCCTCCTCGTGGCGGTGCTGCAGTGCGGTCAGGGGCTCGATCTCGCCCTTGAGGCGTTTCATCTCACGCATCCGGGCCTGCGCCGCGTCGGGGTTCGCCCAGAAGTCCGGCTGCTCGGCCTGTTTCTCCAGTTCCGCTATCTTGGACTCGGTCGCGGCGACGTCAAAGAGAGTCCCTGAGATTAATCAGGTCCTCCTTGATCGCGACGAGCCGGTGTTTCAGGTCTTCGTTCATTCTGTGTGTCCTACGTGACTATGGCATACGCGAGTGCGATGAGGCCGGCCAGCATCATGCCGCCGTCGGCCAGCACGGCCGTCCGGTGCTCGGACACGGTGATGGTCCGGCCCGGGATGAGAACATAGGATAAGACATACGCCGGACAAAGCAACATCCAATATCCGAGAGCGGCGATTTTTCCTGTGGCGGCGCCGGCGCCGAGCACGATGGCGAGGACGACGGCGAGTACGCCGAGCACCACGCGCGCACGCCGGACGCCAATGAGCGCCGGCAGCGTGTCGCGCCCGAGCAGGCGGTCGGCCATGACGTCGCTGAAGTCGAACATGACCGATCGGATAAAGGCCAGGCCGAATACGAACGCCGCCACAAGTGCTGCGGACGCGCTGACAGAATACACAGAACCCCTGGCCGCTGCAACGGCCGGGACGAAGACGGTGGCCACGGTCCAGCCCGCAGCGGACAGGACATCCTTTGAGGCTGGGATGTTGCGGAAGAAGGCGGAGGGGAGACGCTTGCGGGGCGAGATGAGGATCGCATATGCTCCGGCCATGGCGTAGGAGGCGGCTAGCAAGGCGACGGCGAGCGGGCCGAGCGGGGCGAGCAGCGAGAATGACACGAGGGAGAGCACAAGCGAGATGACCGCCATCGAGACCGGATGCGCCTGGTAGAACGCGCCGCGCCGGGTCAGGCCGAACTCGCCCGCCCGGCTCTCTGCCATGCGGCCGAGTGAGTAGGCGGAGAAGATGTAGCCGAAGGCGGCGGTCATAAGGCTCGCCTGCTGCCAGCGGGCAAGTTGCAGGGCCATGAGCTTTCCGGCCGCATAGGTGACGGCGGCGGCGGCGGCGGCCACGAAGAAGTTGCCGTCGAGGACCACTCGGGCGAACAGCCCCCGGAGGTGCGCCCAGGGCGACTGCTTTTCCCCGACCCGGCGCAGCTTGTCAATCACCGTGCTGGTGATCCAGCTTGGGGTCGAGGCGCCGGCGGTGACGCCGACCGTCTCGTACCGCGCGATGTGCTCAAGGTCGAGGTCGGCGGCGGTCTCGACGTGGAAGGTGGGTGTGCCGGTGGCGTGGGCGATCTCCGCCAGGCGCCGGGTGTTGGCGCTGTGAAGGCCGCCGACGACTACCATGGCGTCGACTTTCCGGGCGAGCTGGCGGGCTTCTTCCTGCCGCTCGCTCGTGGCGGTGCAGATGCTGTGAACCACCTCGATGTCAGGCTTACGGGCGCGGAGGAGGCCGACGATGTCGCAGAACTGGGCTTCGTTGAACGTGGTCTGGGCGACGACGAGGACCTTCTCGCCCAGGGGCACGGTTCGCGCTTCTTCCGCGCTGGCGATGATGTGGCACGGCCCGGCGGCGTGGCCGGCCAGACCGGCCACCTCGTCGTGGTCCCGATCCCCCACGATGACTACGTGGTATCCTTCGGCCGAACGGCGGGCGATGGATTTCTGGCCGCGTAGGACGTGGGGGCAGGTGCCATCCTCGACTTCGAGGCCGGCGGCCTGGAGCTGGGCGACGGTGTCGGGGGGCACGCCGTGGGTACGAAGCAGTACGGTTCCTTCTTGGACTCCGTCGAATGAGGTGGCGGCGCGAATGCCCCGGCCCTCGAGCA
>CAYXNI010000212.1:0-3497 GCA_964466285.1 uncultured Planctomycetota bacterium
CGTCGCCTGCGCCGCCTGCTGCATTCTTCTCACTTGCCCGAGAACAGCACCGACACGGTGTTCAAAAGGCCGTTCGCGGTCACCAGTTCCAGCCAGCCGTCGTTGTTCAGGTCGGCGGCGATAACCGAACGCGGATCAACGCCAGTCCCGAAATCAGTTCTGTTCCAGAAGCCCGCCGTGCTCGTCCCCAGGAGGACCGAGACCGAGTTCATGCGGTTGTTGGCCGTCAAGAGGTCCGGTATCCCGTCGCGGTTCACATCGGCTACAGAGAGCGCCACGATGCCCTCGTCGCCTGCGTTGTAGTCCACCCTTGGAACAACGAACGTGCCGTCACCGTTGCCCAGATGAACCGAGACGAAGTCGACGTTGTTGTAGCTTGTGGTGTGGCCCGAGACCGCGAGGTCCAGCTTGCCATCGCGGTTCAGATCGGCTATGACGACCGAACTCGGCCGGTCGCTCGTCGCGTAGTCCGTCTTGGCCAGGAACGTCCCGTCGCCCACGCCCAGCAGAACCGAGACGCTGTTGGCGGTCGAGTCGCCGTTCGTGACCACGAGGTCCAGCTTGCCGTCGCGGTTCAGATCGCCCGCAGCCACCGCCGTGGGCCCAGTGCCTGTCGTATAGACGACCTGGGCGCCGAACGTCCCGTCGCCGTTGCCCAAACGGACCGAGACCGTGTCGTCCGTATTGTTCACGGCCACCAGGTCCAGATCCCCGTCGTTGTCCAGATCGACGGCGATGGCCGAACGTGTGCCCGCACCCATCGCATAATCGGTGTTCGCGCCGAACGTCCCGTCGCCATTGCCCAGAAGAACCGAAACGCTGTTGTTCGCGGTCACCAGGTCCAGGTTGCCGTCGCGGTTCAGGTCGGCCGCAAAGACCGAGCGCGGATCAGTGCCCGTGCCGTAGTCGGCATTCGGCTGGAACGTCCGGTCGCCGTTGCCCAGGAGCACCGACACCGTGTCGTCATCGCTATTCGCGGTCACCAGGTCCAGCTTGCCGTCGCCGTCCACGTCGGCGGCAATGACGGAATTCGGCAGGTCGCCGGTCGCGAACGCTGTCCTGTTCTTGAACTTGGGCAGTTTCGCGCGCCCGCCTTTCTTGCCGATAAGGATCGAGACAGAGTCGGTCAGTTCGTTGGCGGTCACGAGGTCCAGCTTGCCGTCGCCGTTCAGATCGGCCGCAATGACCGAACTGGGCCCCATGCCTGTCTTGTAGCGATGCTTGGCTTTGCGGAGGAACGTCCCGTCGCTCTTCCCCCGGCGGATCGAGAGCGTGTTGGCGCCGTAATTCGCGGTCACAAGGTCCAGGTTTCCGTCGCCGTCCATATCGGCTGCGATGACGGACGAAGGCGCCAGGCCGGTCGCATAATCGAACCTGGCCCCGAGTGTCCCGTCTCCGTTGCCCAGGTGGACTGAAAGGCTGCCCGCGGTCACCACGTCCAGGTTTCCGTCGTGGTTCAGATCGGCCGCAATGACCGAGGTAGGCGCAGAGCCCGTCGCGTAATTAGCCGTGGCTCCGAACGTCCCGTCCCCGTTGCCAAGCCGGACCGAGACCGTGCCCGCCCCGTTGTTGGCCGTCACAAGGTCCAGCTTCCCGTCACGGTTCAGGTCAGCGGCAATGACTGACACCGGCGCATCGCCCATCGCGTAGTTGGTCTCGGCGCCGAACGTCCCGTCGCCGTTCCCCAGCCGGATCGAAACGTTGTCGTCGTCCCTGTTTGCCGTCACAAGGTCCAGCTTCCCGTCACGGTTCAGGTCAGCCGCAATGACCGAAACGGACGGCCAACCCATATCGTACCGGGTCTCGGCGCCGAACGTCCCGTCGCCGTTCCCCAGACGTATCGAAATGTCGTCGCCGTCGCCGTCCCTGTTCGCCGTCACAAGGTCCAGCTTCCCGTCGTTGTTCAAATCGGCGGCAATGACCGAAACGGGCTCATAGCCCATCCCGTAGGACACCTCGACCCCGAACGTCCCATCACCGTTACCCAGCCGGATCGAGATGGTATCGTTCAAGCTGTTGGCCGTCACAAGGTCCGGCACCCCGTCGCGATTCAGGTCGGCCGCTATCACGCTCGTGGGCGCGGTGCCCATGCCCAGGTCCACGTGCTTGGCAACAACGCTCAGCAGCACACGTTCTTCGAGTTTCTCCAGCCACGCCGGGTCAGCCGGCCCGCGGCCGGGGTCTCGTGGCCCCTTTACGGTTCCACCGAACCACCCGTTTGCCATTCCTGCCCTCAGTCCACGACGCGGCATGTGTAGTCTCCTTCCGTCAAACGAATACTGTCGGGTCAACTGACTCGCGTTTGGCCGTCATAGCGATCATCCGGCAACAGAATCCCAGGCCATTCACCTCGACGAGAAACCGATGATCCGCGCCCAGAGGGCCCGGCTTGTCACACCACAAGCTGCTTCAGCAGCACGCTGATCTGGTTCGAACCCGCGTCCGCCACCGCGATGTCCATTCCGCCGTCGTTGTTGAAGTCGCTCACAACAAGGGCCGACGGCTCGCGGCGAACCACGTTGCCCACGTTGAACTCGTACGGCTGCGAGAACGTCCCGTTCCCAAGGCCCAGGAGCACCGTCAGGTAGTTCCCGCTGCTGTGAACCAGGATCAGGTCTGGCTTCCCGTCCGAGTTCACGTCGGCCGAACCGATCGTCCGGACGGCGGCGGTATTCGTGAAGCTGGCCTGAATCTCCTGGGTGAACGTGCCGTTCCCGTTGCCCAGGTACACCGTGATGAACTGCCCGGCATTGTCGCCCACGGCGATGTCCGCGTTGCCGTCCTGATCGAAGTCAAGGAACAGCCCGTTGCTCCCCCTCGCGATCACCGTGTTCGCCCCCAGTTTCCGGCCGATCGACGGCGCCGTCACGAACCCGCCCGTGCCGTCGTTGAGAAGGACGCCCACGTTCGCGCTGTCCCGGTTCGATACCACGATGTCCAGCTTGTCATCCTTGTTCAGGTCAACCAGGTCGACGTCCCATGCTCCCCTGCCGCCGGAGGTGTACACTGCGGCAGCCGCCAGCACCCCGGTGCCGTCGTTCTTCAGCACGGAAACCGACGCGGTCTTGCCGGCGGCGGTCTTGACCTTGCCCTTCTGGTTGGCCGTTACGACATCCAGGTCGCCGTCGTCGTCCACATCAGCAATCGACACCGAGAGCGGCGACTTGCCGGTCTTCGCACCGGTGGACGTCGTCGAGAGCAGGGCGAAGTGGCCGGCCCCGTCCCCCTGCAGCACCGTTACCGTCCTGCTCTTGCTGTTGACCACCACCGCGTCCAGGTTGCCGTCGCCGTCCATGTCCGCCAGGGCTACGTCGTAGGAGCCACGTCCGCCGGTCGCATACGACACCAGCGGGTTGAACGTGCCGCGGCTCTTGCCGGTCAGCACGCTGAGCATGTTCGTCTTGGCGCTCACAGCAACAAGGTCCTGGATCCCGTCGCCGTCCACGTCGCCCAGTGTCACCGCCCGCGGATTGCCCGGCACCGAGTAGTTCACCGCA
>CAYXNI010000212.1:3597-5135 GCA_964466285.1 uncultured Planctomycetota bacterium
TCGCTCAGCGCCGGCACTGCGTTCAGCGAGGCATTCGAGATCCGTACGCGGGCGCTCGGCACAGACTTTACGTCGATGATCGTCGGATCGAGCCGATCCATCGCCGCATAGATGTCATCCGGCCCGGTCCCGCCGTTCAGCGTCACCGCGTCAGACACACCGTCGCCCAAACCCACGTCGATGTTGATCAACTGCATCTCGGTCCGGTTCAGGTCGTTCGTCGTGATCGCGTCGGCGCCCGCACCGGCATTGATGTTCAACTGCTCGACCTGCGCGATCGACAGGCTGAACGCCACCGCGTTCGTCGTCCCGTCCAGCAGCACGCGCGTGTTGTCCGCACTCACCGTAAAGACGTCCGCAAGAGCCGAGCCGGTCACCGTCAGCACGTCCGTGCCCGGGCCGTTTCCGCCTTCGATCAGGTCGTCGCCGTCGCCATCCGTCCAGAAGAACTGGTCGGAGTCGCCGCCGCCCATCAGGGTATCCGCACCCGTCCCGCCGATGAGCACGTCGTTCCCTTCGCCGCCCATCAGGGTGTCGTCGCTGGCGAGGCCGCTCAGGTAGTCGTTCCCGTCGCCGCCCAGGATCATATCCACGCCCGGGCTGCCCACCAGCGTGTCGTTGCCGGTTCCACCGTCGATGATCGTCGGTATCCCGGTCGTCAGCAGGCTCAGATCAACGCTATCGTCGCCGGCGAACGTCCGAACATCCAGCCGGTCGAGGCCCGTGCCCAGCGTCACCGTCCCGCCGCTGATCGTCACTGTGCTCGGCCCGGAGGTCGCCGTGTCGGCGCCCTGGCCGCCCAGGATGCCCAGCACGTCGAACCCGCCCGTGCCGCCGTTCACCGTGAACGTCCCGCCAAACCCGCTGTACGTGACCTCCGGCGAAGGAACGGCCACAAAGTGCCCCGCTCCCGCCGCGGTCGGCGTCACGTCGATGTTGTCGTCACCCGCCGTGCCCGTCGCGTTCAGATTGCTCGCCGCGGCCGCTGTCAGCGTCACCGAATCCAGACCGCTCGGAGCACCCACCTCGGTCACGTTGAACGTGTCGACACCGCCGCCGCCCGCGATGGTCAGGTCCTCGACGCCGACCAGTGTGATCGTCCCGCCCAGGCCCGTCACCGTTCCGGCGTTCAGGGCCAGCCCGAACGTGTCCACGCCCGCCGTGCCCGTCAGCACCGCCACGTCCGAACCAACCGACGGATCCCCGCCGGCCAGCGTCAGAGTCGTGTACGGCTGCGTCGCCGTCACGTTGAACCTGTCATCGCCGTCCAAGCCATTCAGCGTCACCGCGCTCGCGCCCGTCGGCGTCACCACGAGCTGGCTGTTCAGCGTGATGGCGCCCGTCGTGGCAGCCACCGTGAACGTGTCGTTCCGGTCCGTGCCCTGGTATATGAGGCTGTCTTCCCTTGTGCCGCCGGTGTTCGCCACAATCACCATGCCGCCGCCCAGGTTCGTAAAGCTCATCGGCACCAGGCTGGACACCTGGACCGACGCCGAATCGACCGTCGGGCCCGGCGTGTACGTCACCGTGTCCGCGCC
>CAYXNI010000213.1:0-3544 GCA_964466285.1 uncultured Planctomycetota bacterium
TTGCAGTTCCCCTCCGGGGGACTCCACCGCCGCTTTGCCTTTCAGAAGCAGCCCCCGTACACCACCCCCGACTGCCTGAACGTCTGGCCCGACAGCTCGTTGTCGGGCCGGACGTCGGGCGGGTCGCGGCCGGGGCTTGAGAAAGCCTTCGCCCTCCAACTCGGCAGCGGAAACCCCGTGCGGCTCCTCCACGAGATGCGGGTGCAGCGCAACGACGGCTACCGCATCTGGGTGGACACCTTCCCCGGCAACGCCCTCTCGGGGGCGTGGTCTACCGCCGCGTGGGTGTCCGATCCGCCTGGTGTCACCGGCGAGGACTTCGCGGACATCGAGTACAACGAGACCGTGGCGGCCGTCCGCGACGCCCTGAACCCCGCAATCAAGGCGGCCACGCCCTACCAGGTCTCGATCTACATCGCTCCCTACCACGGCGCGCACTGCGGCACGTTCCGCATCTTCACCCACATGAACGGGACCACGCCCGTTGTCACGACCGACGGGGTGTCCTTCGAGCTGGCCCTGACTTCCGCTGGCAGCTACACGGCCACGATCACCGCCTACAACGCCTCCACGCCGTCCGTGACGGATGGGACGCTGACTGCCGACGCGGCGGGGAGCGAGGGCGGCTGGCTGCGGGCACTGGTCAACGGCACGGCCGTCTCGCTCTACTGGAAGGGCACGCTCGTCGGCAGCAAGACGGTCTCCCTGGGCGCCGGGGCGGGCACCCGCATCGGCTTCGGAATGACCTGCGACACGGCGGGCACGGTCGCCCTGGTGGACAGCTTCGAGGTCCAGTACTACTCCTCGTCTGTGGAATACTACACGAGAAATCTCCTGGTTGCCTCTGCGGGGGGCTTGCTCTATCGAGAGACCTTTGCGGGGACGCTCGAGCTTGTGGCGAGCGATTCCACGCTGCGATCCGACGTGCAGCTACAGGCGGCGGAGTGGGGCGGGAAGCTCTACATCGCCGACCACGGGGACGTGGTGGCGGCGAACACGGACGGCACGATTGATGCGACGGGCCTCATCTTCGATGCGACGAGCTACGCGGCTTGGGACCAGGACGTAGACCTGCACGATCATGTCGTCGTCATCACGCATGGCACCGGTTCCGTCCAAGATGGCATCTACCCGATTCAGAGCGTAGGCACGGGGGCGATCACGCTGGCGCGGAGCGCGGGCGGCTCGGGCACCTGCGCCTACAGCATCGAGCGCTGCCCGAAGGTCTACGATCCCATCGAGAACACGCTGGGCCTCTACCAGGCCACGGTAGACCAGGGCTGGATTCCCGTGGGCTACCACTGCATCGTACGCTACATGGACCGCATCGTCTTTGGCGGCCAGGATGGCTGGTTC
The DNA here is from genome assembly GCA_964466285.1 of uncultured Planctomycetota bacterium. GTDB lineage: Bacteria > Planctomycetota > PUPC01 > PUPC01 > PUPC01 > CAYXNI01. The sequence goes on from CAYXNI010000213.1 coordinate 1,357, forward strand.
ATGAGCCGGGCGGGCGACCCCTACGACTTCGACCTGGAGGATCCCGAGTACACCGACTACGACCGGGCCATCTCGGCAGTGACCTGCCTGGCCGGCCAGTTGCCGGGGCCGATCGTGGGCATCTGCCAGCACAGCGACCAGTACCTCATCTTCGGCCTTCAGAACGAGGTGTGGCGCCTGACGGGCAACCCCACGTCGGGCGGCGCCCTCGACCGCAAGAGCGACGAGGCGGGCTTCTTCGGGCCGCTGTCCTGGTGTGTCCTGCCCGACACCACGATCCTTTTCTACACCCGCAACGCCGGCCTCTACATGATCCACCCCGGCGGCGAGGGGTACGCCACCAGCGTCTCGACCGAGAAGCTCCCGAACGATCTCCGCAAGGCCGACCCTGCCGACTTCACGATCACGCTCTGCTCAGACACCCGCTTCGGCGGCGTCCACGTCTTCGTCACGCCCAACGAGTACAGCAGCCTTCTCCACTGGTTCATCGAGCCGAAGACGGGCGCCTTCTTCCCCTGCACCTATGCGACGGCGCACGAGCCGACGACGGCCTGCGTCTACACCTCGACCTCGGCCGAGCGCTCTGCCGTGCTGCTCGGGGGCAGGGACGGCTACGTGCGGCGGCACAACAAGGCCCAGGGAGCGGACGACGGGGGCACTGCCATCGCGGCGTATGCCAAGATCGGCCCGCTGCCCATCTCGGGCGAACACGCGGACGGCATCGTGGCCGAGTTGCGGGGGATTCTCGAAGAGGGGAGCGGGAACGTCGCGTGGTCGGTTCACGCCGCCAAGTATGCCGAGGCGGCGGCCACGGCCAGCGCCTTCGCCAGCGGGACGTGGGTGGCTGGGGTCAACTTCAATCGGCAGCCGAACGCCCGGGGCAACGCCTGGGTGCTCAAGGTCGCTTCTCCATCGGGGAGCAAGCGGGCATGGTCCTTCGTCACTGCCTCGGCGGTCCTGGAGACTGCTGGGGCGCGCTTTGTGTAAGGAGAGTGAACATGCGGATTCCGAGTTTCAAGGCCGCTCTACGCCGACTGTGCGAGCGAGACCGCTCGGGGCTGGGCGTCAACCTGGGCATCGGCGGCCGCTTCGAGGTCGAGTGCTACCGCAGCGACGGCTCCCTGCGGTGGAAGGACACGATCAAGAACGCCGTCACCACGGCCGGCCTCAACAACTGCATTGACCGCTACCTCGGCGCCACGGCCAAGTCGACGGCCTGGCACGTCGGCCTCATCCGCGACGACAACTACTCCGCCCTCGCCGCCGGCGACACGATGGCCTCGCACGCGGGTTGGGAGGAGGGCGACGAGTACGACGAGTGGACGGCGGGCCGGACGGGCCGGGCGACCCTCACCCTCGCGGGCGCCTCGGGCGGCGTGGACAGCAACACGGCCAGCAGGGCGGAGTTCACGATCAGCGCGACCCAGACGATGAAGGGCGCCTTCATCACCGACACCCTCAAGGCCAGCACGGGCACGCTGTTCTGCACCGGCCTGTTCACCGGCGGCGACCGGGCCGTCGAGGACGGCGACACGCTGCGCGTCACCTACACGATCACCGCAACCGCGGCGTAGTGGCGGCCCCGCAACCGAGAGGAGCAACGTGATGGCCAAGGAGCCTGTGCCAGGGAGCTATGTTCCGCCGCACACCGCGATTGACGAACACGACTGCGTGGAAAACCAGCGGCGCTGTCGCAAGGAACTGGACGGCATCTTTGAGAGGATATTCAAGGCCATCGAGGAAACGGTGACGTGGGGCAGGTTGAGCATCATGGTCGGCATCATCGCGGGCATCCTTGGCATCGTCTACTACAAGTCGGAAGCTCAGGCGGATCGCATTGCGCTGCTTGAGCGCACCGACGTGGAGGCGAAGGGAGAGCGAATGGTGCTGTCGGAAATTGTCAGGCGGGCGGAGGCGGCGCTCACGGCACAAGCTGCCGCCTTCGACGCTCTGCGCAAGGAACTCAGAAACAGTGCCCCCTACGGGCCAAAAGGAGGTTCGGAATGAAACGCCTCGTGTGCATCGCCGCCCTGGCCGCGCTGGCCCTGGCCAACGCGGGCTGCTCGACGTTCAACGCGACCGAGCGCTGCCAGATCGACCAGTACACCAGCGCGCATCCCTCGATGTGGAAACACAAGATTCGATGGGACACCTGACCCGTCCGCCACACCGTCGTGTGCGGTGTCAC
>CAYXNI010000213.1:3644-5127 GCA_964466285.1 uncultured Planctomycetota bacterium
GTGTGGGGCGATAGGCTGCGCGAGCACAAGTTCCGTGCTCGGCCTGAGCCGCAGAAGCTCACGATCAACGGCCGCGGTGATCCGTGGCTGTTCGTCTCGACGTGGCAGGAGCGGAAGCCGTGACAACGAGGTACAACACGGATGGTCTTCACACGGGGCAGACGGTGCTCGTCGCGGCTCGCGGCTTCTGGGGCGTTCTCATCGCCGCCGTGACAGCCAAGTTCCGTGCCCTGTGGTCCACCGTCCGCACCCACGCGGGTACGCTCATAGCCGAGAAGTGGATCAAATATTGGTGGGACCGTGGCACACTCAACGTCCGGCCCCAGCACGTGGCCTATCTGCGGGACCGTCCCGACCCCGAGCGCTGGTGGGTCTTCGAGGCCAAAGCGGATGGGCTGTGGCTCAGGCCACTGGACGAGATTCTTGGTGAGGGCTATCGCCTGATGATCCGCGAGGTGCCGCCCGACTTCCCGCCGGCCCCGTTGCCGGAGTGGAAAGAGAACCTGGCCAGCTTCGTGGCGCGGGCGTCGGGCGTGTGGAAGTACAACTATAAGGGCATCCTGGACTGCTTCCTCTACGAAATCCTTGGTGCCCCGTCGCTCAACCCAGCCTGGGTCATGGCCCTCAGCGAAGACGACCTGCTCACGCGGGTCAAGACGTTCATTTGCTCGTCGCTCGATGCGTTTCTCAAGCTGCGCTTCCGGGGCGTTTCCGTGTGCCCTGGCCTTGCCGTCCGGGCCACCGCCCCCGACGACGAGGCCGCCGGCCCGCCGAAGTGCATCCTGGTGACCGTTGTGGACGAGTTGAAGATTGTGGGCAACGTGACGGGAGCCTGACGTGACCGGAGCCGAATGGAAGACCGAGATAGCAGCCGCCCTCGCCGCGATGGAGAAGCTCCGCCGCGACCACAACGCCACGGGCGCGCGGCTGCGCGGCGTGGCGCAGGCCATCCCGCCAGAGCGAATGGGGGAGTGGAACCGCTATCAATCCGAGCGGTTCCTGCCCGTCCACCGCCGCCTCGCCGCCCGCATCTGTGAGTTGCGCGCCGAAGTGCCAACCGGTGTGAAGGCCGAGGCGAAGGCGCTCATCAAGGGCAAGAAGCTCGCCATTCCCGGCCACGCGCGCTGGCAAGAGCGGGCGGCCCTGCTCGATGCGCTGGCCCCGACGCTCTCGGACGACGGCCCTGTTGCCATCGAGGTTGGCGAGGCAAGGCAGGAAGCCAAGTTCGCTCCCGACACCGACGCCCTCGACGCCGCCGACATCGAGCCGCGCGCGGCGCCCGTGGCGCTGCCGCCTGACCCGTCTGAAGTCCTGACGGGATTCTCCAAGACCGACCCGAACAGCCACATCAGCCTCGCTACGACGACCTGCACCTTCGCGTTACCCGGCAACGAGACTGCCTTTGCCGCCAAGAGCTACGGGGCAGGACATTTCGGGGAATACACACACACCTGCCAGTTCACGGTTTCGGCGTTCGCCAGCG
>CAYXNI010000214.1:0-5103 GCA_964466285.1 uncultured Planctomycetota bacterium
TTCCGCAGCTCCTCGTCCACGGCCTTCCGGGCCAGAGCGAACAGGGCACGGATCTTTTCGTGCAGCTTCTCGGGATCAGACACCGCACCCGAGTCGAGCTCAAGCTCGAGATTGACCGAGGCCCCCCTCGATCCGAAATTGGCCTCGCCGACCTTCCGGCTGAAACCTGCGTTCAACTTGACCATGGAATGACTCCTTATGTTGACGTGGAAAGTAGTATACCGCCGTGCCAACTACAGGCGGGGCAGGGACTTACCTCTCAATGCGGGGTTTGCGGGTAATGCGGGGTTAGTTCCTGCACCTTTTAGAATAGCCTCACCCAGAACACACGGACTGATGAAAAGGTCGAACTCGTGCAGAGAGCGTGATATCGAAATACCGCAAACCCCGCAAACCCCGCAACGCTCCGGGACGTACCTGTTGCAACGAGGTTTCGTGACAGTCCATTACGTCACCACCATCCGCATCCTCGGTATATCGAACAGCACCTCCCGCTGGACCGGCTGCCCGACAGCGTGTGCCTTCACCTGGGCCGCGATCAAGGCTCCCGCAACGGCCGGGCAGTAGATGATGCTCCGGGCTGAACAGGGAAGCTGCTCCGCCTCGTCGGCATCGTACAGGTTCTGCTCGAAGAATTCACAGCCGTCCAAGTCCACCGGCCGGAGCACATACAACCGCAGCAGCTCGGCACCCATCCTGGCGTCGATGAACAGGGCCACGCTCTTCTTCATCTTGACCACCGCCCAGGTCATCTTCCTGGCGGACATCGAATCGACCGCCGCAATGACAACGCTCTCCAGCCGCTGGCCCCGGTAGTGGCTCGGGATCGGCCTGATCTTCGTGCCGCACAGCATCTCCACAAGGTGAGCCAGGGCGTCCACCTTCGGATGATCGACGTACCCCTCGAGGCACATCTGGTTTGGGATGTTGTGCTCGTTCAGCACGTCCTCGTCGTAGACCGTGATGTCCCCACACCCCATCTTCGCCAGCGTGATGACCGTAGCTGACCCAATTGCACCGGCCCCGATGACCGTGATCGGAAACGCGAGCTTCTCCGGCGGGCAGATATCGAGCTGCCGCCAGAAGCGGTTGCTTTCCATTTGCTTCACTCCTGTAGAAAATGTGGTAGAATGCCTTTCGGTGGGGGGCTACCGTTGACTTCCCAGTCGGCGGGACAAAGGACCCCACCCCGAAAGTCCCTCGTCACTCCCCCGAGGGCTTTCACGGGGCCCAGCTCCTCACCATTCTTTCAGAACCACACCCCGTCCTCACCGGACACGTCATCCTCCGCAGCGAGCGTCCGTTCGCTCCGTGCCAGCTCATATCCCGACTCGAACCGCAGCGGGCATTGGCCGTCCTGATGCCAACCGCCACACTCCTCGCAGTATTCGATCAACTCAACCCCATCTCTCTTTGCACGTTCCACGGTTCTCTCCTTTCCTTGGTTGTCGATCCGCCCCAGGCTGAAGAGCGGCATCGGATGGATCTTGTCCTTGACCTCCACGGCACACTGGTCCGCCACGGCCTGATCCACCGGGGATTCATAAAACGTGGGCACGTGGTCCATCGTGAACGGGACCGGTGCAGCCACGTCGATCCGGCTGCGAATCTTGAAACCGTCGCTCACAACAACCGACACGAGCCAGTCCGCTGCCAGCAGCCGGCACGTGGCGTCGTCGGTGTGGCTCCAGAACACGTCCATCCCTGGGTGGCTGTGTGCCCAGCAGCGGATCTTCTTCGCGTCCTCGAGCCGGCCCTCGGCAATCAACCGCTCCACCAGTTCACCGACAGCATTCGGATCCATCTCCGTGCGTGCAGATGAGCCGGTCTGCTCCACCAGGAAGAACTCTCGGATGCTGAAGACCGAGCCCTTTCGATCCACGATCCCGAGCAGCGAGACCTCGAGTTCCGTGGCGAACGTGTAGCCGAAGAGCTGGCTGAAGGCCTTCGGGGTGAGGATAACGGACAGGTCTTCGGGCACGGTAACCTCGATCTGTTTGCTGGGACTGAGCGGCAGACCGTGATGGACTGGCGGCTTCCTGAAGAACTCCTTCGCTTGTTCACCTCTTGGATCTTTCTTGGACGTGGACATGGTTTCTCCTTTGGTTTGGGCCACACAATCGGGTTGATCCTGGTCACCGACACGGACTGACTAAAACACGCGACGTTCCGTGGATTTGCTATGATGCCTTTGCGGACGGGGTGTGCTGCATAAACGTCGTCTCAGTTGTCTGAGCGGCCTCGGACAACCGGGCCGCCTGGTGAAGTTCCTCGGGAGGCTGTTCCATGACGCTCAGTCGGACTCAGACAATAAGAATGCTCGGCTCTTCGGTCCTGGCCCTCCTGCTGATCACGGCGGGAAACGGCTGCAAGAATCAGGCACCGGAAGACTACTCGGCATTCGTTCCGCATGGGGCGGTCGCGGACGAGGTAAGCGTTGGCGGCTTTACCATGAGGACGTACCATTCGCACTCCGACGATGCACCGGGGGCCTGGGACGATATCGGGTCGTTCGAGATACTCCGCGAAGGTCGGAGGGTCTACGGACAGCACGGCGTAGGCTTCTACATTGCCGGACGACCGCGTAGCTTTGACGAGGAAGCAATGCGAACCCCTGTTCCGGGCACCGACATCACGGGAAACGGCCGGCCCAATGTGGTCGTGTACGAGTGGACGGGTGGTGCCCATAGTTGTTTCGTTGCGTATGTCTTCGAACTGGGCGACCGATGTAAGATGCTCGCAAGCATCAACGGCGTGGATAGCATACCGGCGTTCACCGACCTCAACGGGGATTCCGTTCTGGAAGTCCGCCTACGGGACTGCACCTTCAGGTACTGGCCGGAGTCCTTCGGTTCATCACCACTTCCAGAAGTGATTCTGCGATGGACAGGCCGCCGGTACGAGCCGGATGCGAAACTGATGGAAACCCCAGAACCGTCCGAGGCGGAGTTGAAGAACATGGCGGAGAAGATCAGAAGCGACGCCGCCTGGGACCGGGATCCCTCCGGAGGCTACTCTCGCTACTATATTCCGCAAGAATTGTTCCAGACCGCTCTGGACCTGATGTACGGGGGACACGAAGAGCTGGGCCGCAGGTTCATCGAAATGGCTTGGTCGCCCAAGTATCCGTTGGACAAGAAACTCCTGTCGGAATCCGACGCCTTGCTGTCGGAGAGCCCGTACTGGAACGCCATCAGGAAGCAGAGACACGCCGAAGGGTTGCGTCTAGAGACCAGGTGATGAGGGGGGCTAGGAACACGCCGAAGGCAGGAGGTGGGCACACCCGATGGCGGGCATGCCCACCTGAATGGAGGGAGCAGTCGGGGGGATCAGGAGGCGGCTCTCGCTGGCCTCTTCTTGGCTGGAGCCAGGCATTCCTTCTTCTCGGCGTACTCGCAGGCATCGCACTTTTCCTGCTTGTCGCAGTCGCTGCACGGATTGTTCTGCTCCCATTTCTGGTTGTACGGGCACTCGAGGAAGCAGTACTTCTCGCTCTCTTCGCAGGCGTCACAAGGGCTGATGTACTGGAAGCCGGGGACGTTGTAACTACATTCGGTGTAACAATAATCCGTGCGGTACTCAGCACAGTCCGAGCAGGAGTAGTTCCCGTCGTTGTGCCTGCAATCGCAGATGCAGTACGGGCTGTGATAATCCTCACAGTCGTCACACGGGTCCTCGTCCGGATCGTTGTACTCGGGATCGAACTTGCCGATGCGAATGTAGGGGCCGTCGGGATTGTACGAGCAGAGATAGTCGTGCAGGAGCGTTAGGGACTCCGACATCCGCATCCGGCCAATCGCACGGGCGATGTCCGCTGAGATGTTTCCCAGGCATGGACGACCGGTCGAATCCACATGTGGATGCGGGTAGCCATCGGCTTCCTTGCCGTCCGCATTGAAGATGGTGACCTTGCCCGAGGCGTCGATGTTGACGTCGTACCTGCCCAGCTCGAACGTCCAGTCGTTGTGCTCGATGGTGATGTTCGAGGTCCGTGCGGCGAGCGTGCCATCCTTCGAAGGTGTGATCTCCTCGTACTGGCCATTCGCAATCAGGGCGAGCAGTCCTTCGGCCTGCTTCGTGACCAGTTCGGAGTCCTTCTTCTCAGCCTGCTTCTCAAGGGCATCCAGTTCCTGTTTCGCCGCAGGTAGGTCACGCTCAGCTTGGACGAGCTGGTAGTAGAAGTTCTCTGTGTCGCGTTCGAGCCGACGAACCTCCTCGGTCTTGTCGTCGATACGCGACCGCACTGCGGAACTGCAGAACTCGGCGTAGGCCTTTGTGATCCCGTCCCGCTGGCCCTTCAGGCGGTCCGCGACCTCGAAGTTCAGGTGTGGGATCGCCCGCTCGACCACGTGAGCCAGGATCGCTCTTCCGGCCTGGTTGTCGGCAGCCGTGATGTCAATCAGGATCACCAGGCAGTTCCTGTCCACGACGGCGAGCACTCTCCCTTCCTCGTCCTTGATCTCCTCGCCATCGACCTCGGGCCGATGGAAGGCGGTCTGGGAGGAATCGAGAGAGATTATGGAACCGCCGAGCTTGACATGGTCGACGGGGACGGGATTGCTGCACGTCTCGGCGGTGCAGACGTACACGCTCGCGACATCCGCCGAGTACTGGAGAGAACCGCGATACGGGGCACAGCGGACGTTCTTCTTGATCTTGTGCATCAGAAACGACAAGGCTCCGGTGATCTCGTTCCGGGGCATCCGGCATTCCGCCCAGCGGGCGACGTCAATATGGAGGCCGGAGCCAGTGGCAGTTGTGCTCATCTCATTTCCTCCTTATAGAAAGAAAGCCGGCAGCCTCGCCACCCGCCCCGGCCAGACTCGGTACGACTCGACGAATGAATCCTGGTCGACGATCTCGGCGGTCAAGTACGCCTGCTCACCGACCCAGTCGCAGACCGGACATGCTCCGCTGACCGGATGCTCGGAATGCCGCCGTCCTCGTTCAGGGAATGGCCCTTGCGGTCGAGCTTCCTGATTTCCTCGTCCGTGAGGTCGAGAGTCGGCCGATAGTAGTCCTCGGCCACTTCGACATATTCCAGACCGCCGTCGTCCATCTCGGCTTGGCCGTTCAGAACCTTGAGAATCGCCTCAGCCTTGA
>CAYXNI010000215.1:0-5101 GCA_964466285.1 uncultured Planctomycetota bacterium
GATTGTGACGATGTTCTTCTGGATGGTGGAGATTTCGGCGAGGGCGGAGTAGAGCGTGGTGGTCTTGCCGCTGCCCGTGGGCCCGGTGACCAGGAGCATGCCGTAGGGCTGGCTGAGCATGCGCCGGAAGGCGTCGAGGGCCTTGTCCTTGAAGCCGAGTTTATCCAGTGTGACGATGCTCTTGCTCTGGTCGAGGATGCGGAGGACGATTTTCTCGCCGAGTATGGTGGGGAGGGAGGAGACGCGGAGGTCGATTTCGCGCCCGTCGGCGACGACGTGGATGCGGCCTTCCTGGGGCCGGCGGCGCTCGCCGATGTCGAGGCCGGCCATGACCTTGATGCGGCTGACCATGGCGGCGTGGAGGTCCTTGCGCTGGGTCATCACCTCGTGCATGACGCCGTCGACCCGGTAGCGGACGCGCACGCACTTGCTGTCCGGCTCGACGTGGATGTCGCTGGCGTTGTCCTTGATGGCGTTGAGGATGGTGATGTTGACGAGGTTGATGATCGGGCTGCCTTCGGCCATTTCCTCAAGCTCGGAGAGGTTGGTCTCCATCTTCTCGGTGACGAGTTCGACATCGGTCTCGTCGAGGGAGGCGAGGAACTGGTCCATGCCGACGCTCTTGTCGTAGTACTCGCGGATGAACTGCTGGATTTCTTCCTGTCGGCAGACGACGGGCTGGACGCGGCAGCCGGTGATGCTGTTGAGCTGGTCGATGACGAAGAGGGACTGCGGGTCGGACATGGCGACAGTGAGGTCGTCACCGACGCGGAACATGGCGATGACCTGGTAAAGCTCGGCCTTTTCCTTTGGGATGAGGGGTACGACCTTGGGGTCAATCATGCCCTTGCGCAGCCAGACGTGGGGGAGTCCGAGTTGGGTGCCGAGGCACTCGACCAGGTCTTTTTCGGTGATGTATTCCAGTTCGATCAGGATCTGCCCGAGGCGTTTGCCCTTGGCGAGCTTGTGGCGCTGGAGGGCGTCGTCGAGCTGCTCCTGTGAGATCTTGCCCTTTTGGACGAGCAGTTCGCCGAGCTTTCCGCCTTTCTCGGTCGGGGGGTTCGCGCTCACACGAAGCTCCTTCGGGCGTCGGGCGTGGCCCCGTACACTTCGAACACGTTGTCAAGGCGGGTGGCCTTGAGGATGTCGCGCCCGATGTCGGTGGGGGCGCTGATCTTGATCTCGCCGCCGGACGCCATGGCCTCGCCGTAAAGGACGAGGAGCGCCTCAAGCCCCTTGCTGTCGATGAAGGGGACGCTGTTGAGCTGGAGGACGATCTTGACGTTGCCGGCCTGGAGGCACTCCCGGACCCGCCGGATGAACTCCTCTGCATCTTCCTCGATGAGCGCTCCATCGGGGACGATGACGAGCACGGTTCCGTGCTGGACTTGTTCGAGTTTCACGCGATCCTCCTGCGTTCCTGCGGTCGGAACGCTACGGCCGTCCGTCTCGGTTGGCCGGCGTGGCGTGGCCGTCCTGTGCGCCCTCCGGCGGTCGGGCGGTCGGGTCGCTGATGTCCCGGCCCATGGCGATGGCGGCAGACCTGATCTCGTAAGGGATGAGCGTGGAGTCGGATCCGCCAAGGACGCTGCTTAGCACCACGGTGTTGCGGCCGATGTTCTTGGCCTCGTACATGGCGTGATCGGCCTTGCGGACCAGTTCGTCGCCGTTCGATCCGTGCTGCGGACACATGGCGATTCCGCAACTCAGTGTGACTTTCAGGTTGACGTCCCCGTAGGTGAAGGAAGCGCTCTGGATGTGGGAGCGAATCCGTTCAGCTATGCCCGTTGCCAGGTCGCGGCTGGCTGCCGGTATGATGACCGTGAACTCTTCTCCGCCGTAACGGTAGACGAAGTTGTCCTGGCCGGCGCACTCCTGGCAATGGTTGGCGAACCAAGCGAGGACGGCGTCGCCGGCCTGGTGGCCGTAGGTGTCGTTGAACGACTTGAAGTGGTCGATGTCGAGCATGAGCAGGGCGAACTGGCCGTCGGGCCCTGGAAGCCCGGCGCGCGTCGCGATCTGGGATTCGAGGTGTTCGTGGAACGTGCGCCGGTTGCGGAGCCTGGTGAGCGGGTCGTGCCCGGCGAGCCACTGGACTTCACCGAAGAGCCGCGCGTTGGCCATGGCGATGCTGGCGATGTTGCAGACCATGCCCATGAGGCGCGCGTCGGGGTCGATGGTTCCGTCGACGGAGTGGATGTTGATGACGCCCATGGGCTCGCCCTTGTCGAGCAGTGAGCCGGAGATGACGGCCGCGATCGGCCTGGCGGCGGGGTCGGGATAGCGGTCTTGCCAGCAGATGCCGCGCCGGTTGTTTTCGAGGTCGGTCACGGCCTGGCTTTCGCGATCGAGGATCATGGGGATGGAGTGTCCGGTCACCTGGTCAGCGCCGGAGGTGTCGGCGAGGAAGTAGGAGCCGTCGCGGGCGTTCTTGAGATAGACGGAAGAGCAGGTGGCTCCGAAGCATTCCTCGAGGACGTGGAAGAGGGACTGGAAAAGGCGGTCGACTTCGAGGTTGGAATAGATTTTCTGGGCGGATTCTTCGAGGAGATAGACAAGGGAGGAGTATTTGATGAGGCTTCGCTCGAATTCGGCCTCGCGGTTGCGTGCGTCGTTTTCGATGGCCTCGCTGTGTTTTTCGAGGAGGTCGATCTTCTTCAGGTAGTCCTCGGTGCGGCGTTCGGCCGCGATGGCCTCGATACGCGCGCGGTACGACAGAACGGCGACGGCGGTGGCCACGACCTCCATGCTGAACAGGCGGGCGATCGCGTCGGTGCCGGCGCCGTTGGAGGCCAGGTAGAGGGGGATGACGGTCCCGGCCATCTTGCTGCTGATGATGACGTCCGCGGCGGCGGCGACCATGCCTGCGACGAGGGCGGTGACAATGCCCTCGTGATAGGCCATGAGGCTGATGGGGACAAGGAGCATGGCGTCGAACATCACGGCCCGGCCGGGTGCGTGCTGGCAGACGATGGCCTTTCCGAGCAGAATGGCCAGGATGAGCAGCGCCCCGATGGCCGGGCTGCGAAGCCGGCGAAGGGGGGATTCCCGGTTTAATCTCAGCATTGCCATTTGCAGCCTGAGTTGGCTCACTTGGTGAACCCCATCACAGATTCTTCCACAGCCGGGCTCGTTTCCTCGCGGTCATCCGCTTCGGTCTTCTGGACCTGTCCCTCGAATTCGCCGCGGTGGTCGAGCAGGAACTGAACCACAGCGGGGTCCAACTGAGTGCCGGACACTTCGCGAATGATCTGAAGCGCCTTGTCGGGGTTGAACCGATCTCGGTAGCAGCGGTCGCTGGTCAGGGCGTCGAAGGTGTCGGCGACGGCGATGATGCGTGCGCCCAGCGGAATCTGGCCGTCCTTCAGGCCGTCGGGGTACCCTCGGCCGTCGATTCGTTCGTGGTGATGCTGAATGTGGGGAAGGCATTTTTCGAACTGTTTGATGTGTTTGATCAGGTTCACGCCGCGGATGGGATGGGTGTTGATCATCGCCCGTTCTTCCTCGGTTAGCTTGCCTTCCTTCTTGAGGACCGCGTCGGGAATCCCCTGTTTGCCGATGTCGTGCAGCAGGCCGGATACGTTGAGGACGTCGACTTCCTCCTTGGGCAGGCCCATCAGTTCGGCGAGATGGACGGTGAAGGTCTTGACCCGCTGGGAATGGCCCTTGGTGTAAACGTCCTTGTTTTCAATGGTGTTGACCAGGAGCTTGATCAGGTTGAAGAAGAGGGAGTCCAGGTCTTCGTAGAGGCGGCTGTCACGGATGACAAAGGCGCCTTTTCGGGAGAGGGCGGTCATGAGCTTGAGTTCGTAGCTGGTGAACTGGTTGCCGCGTGGCTTGAACCCCACAAAACAGCCGTAGAGGTCGTTTTCCACTCTGAGGGGGAGGGAGATGACGGAATCCAGTTCCGAGGCGAGGGCTCTGAGTTCGGGGTCAGCCGCGAGGCTGGTTATTGCGAGAGTTTCGCCGGTTCGGAGGCACCGTTCGGCGACGGCGCGGGCGAGCTGCTCGGCATCGACGCGCAGCATCGCCGAGGGGGGCGTCGGATTGTTCGGGTTCCAGAAGATCCTGCAGTCGTCGCTGCCCTGATGTTCGCGCATCTGGCCGACCCAGGCGAGGCACGAGCAGTGGACGGCTCCCAGGATCTTGTCCGCCACATATTCGATCACGTTCGTGGTGTATGACCGCAAAGGGATGTGCTCGTCGATCTCGTAGAGAAGCTCGATCTCCTCGTAACGGAGGGCAAGCTCCCCCGCGAGGCTGTCGATCTCGTGCTTCTTCGTTGAGTCTTCGACAAGGGCATCGATCATGGCGTCCAGGACGGTCACGGTGAAACGGTTCTCGAGACTGGCCCGGTCAGGGCCGTGAGCGACCAGGCTGCCAAAGAACGACGGCGCCCGCCGAATGGGAATGAAACGTACGCTGCGGCCGCAGGGGCACGCAAGGATTTCCGGCCGCTCGCCGTCCGGGCAATCCGGCCCTGGAAGGTTCCGCGCCCGGAAGTCCCTGCACTCAGGGGCCTCGGGTTCGCAGGGTGAACTACGCGAGGTCGTGTCAAGGACGAGTGCGCCGTCGGCGTCGGCCAGCTGGACGGACACGCCGCTGCGGATCAGCAGGTGTTCGACGAGGGCGTCGAAAAGAGCCCCGTCCTGCTTGATTACCAGTTGCCTCTTGGTCACAACGGCTCCTCTTGTCTCTGGCCCGGTGTCTGCCGGGCGGCCAGGTATTCCTCGACCGTTCTCAGGATTTCTCTGGGGCTGAACGGCTTGGACAGGTATTTGCGGGTCGAGTCCTGCTGGCGCCACAGCTGGGTTTCCTCGTCGAGCTGGGAGGTCAGGACGATGATGAAAAACGGCCAGGCGCCTTGGTATTCCTCGCAGCGGGAGCAGAGCTCGATGCCGGACATTCCTGGCATCCTGACGTCGGTGATCAGGATGTCGGGCCGGAGGGAGGTGAACTTGGCGAGGCCTTCGGTCCCGGAGCTGGCGCGGACCACGTCGTAGCCGGCGTTCTGGAGCTTGAGCTGGCTGACCCCGCTGATGCATGGGTCGTTGTCGACGGGCAGTATCATCGCTTCTTCACGCGGTGGCGGCTGTTCACC
>CAYXNI010000216.1:0-5096 GCA_964466285.1 uncultured Planctomycetota bacterium
ACGCGGGTGCGTGAGCGGCATCTGGGCGGGAGAAGAGAGGCCATCTGAGCTCGCCGCTCCGGCCGAAGGCCAGAATCCCAGCCGCCGGGTGTCCCTCCTTTTGACATGCACCCTTTTCACTCTGCATTGACAGAGAACGAGTCGGACTGAGGTCGTGGCCGGGTCAGGACTTGCAGCTTTTTCCACTTTTCCGCTGGACGCACTGGCGGCTCGCGCGTCTAATCTGAGGTTGTTGCAGGAACTGCATTGCGCGAAAGGAGAGACACATGAAACGCACGACCACTGCCATGGCGATGGTACTCCTGTTCTGCCTCAGTGCCCAAGCGCGTCCGGTAAGATGGTGGAGTCCCAAGGACTTGTGCGACAAGGCTGACCTGGTCGTTCTCGCCACGGTCCGCGCCGTCGAAAAAACGGACGAGGCCGGCGTGATTCAACTCGGGAACAACCCGGCTTATCCGGTCGTCATGCACAAGGCCAAGCTGACCGTGAACTACGCAATAAAGGGCGAGAGTCCGAAGCAGATAGAGTTCCGATATTCTCCGTTGGATAATGCAAAGGTCGGACCTATTGCGAACGGCCCTGGGCGGATATCGCTCGAAAAGGGTGCAACATACGTCTTCTATCTGAAGAGGGTGGCGAAGGAAGGGCAGACTTTCTACGTGGGCGTGCTGGAGGGCGAGTTCGACGATCAGCAGGCGGTCGTGCTTGTCGCTCCGCCAGCCGCCGAAGGAGGTGCAAAATGAGGAATGTGGTCTTTCTGTTGGTGGTGCTTGCGGCTTGTGCGGTGCGTGTCGAGGGCGCTGTGGAAGCCTTGAGTCTTGCCCAGAAGGTTGAAGGCGCGGACGCCATTGTGGTCGGGGAGATCGGCAATGTCCGCACCCAAGAGTTCGCGATCGTCTGGTACAAAACCGGATCGGATGGGCAGGTGGTGAGGCAGTCCACCCACTACGATCTGGGAGTGGTCAAGGTGGGCGATGTTCTCAAAGGCGACCGGCCGGGATTGGTGAACAAGGCCGATGCGAGCAATCCGGTCGACTGGAGGATGTCCGTTGCCTCGCCGAGCGAGCACCAGGAGCCATCCCGTTACGAGATGGACCTGGACTTGGGAACCTTGAAGCAGGGCCGCAAAGGCGTCTGGTTCCTGAAGCACGACAGCGCACTGACCGGACACTACTTCGTCATGATGGGCAGCCCGGTTCCCGAAGGCAAGGTCTTGGAGATCCGGAAACTGCTGAGTGATGCAGCAGCAAAGAAGTAGGAGGTTCCGAGGCAGAGACCGCGTCGGCACCCGTTTGAAGGAGGCGAAGACATGAAGAAAACAGTTCTGGCGGCTCTGGCGGTTTCGTTGTTTGCCTGCTTCGCCCTGGCTGGGCCTCCGGCTGAGGTCCGGGCCGAGGCCAGGGTCCAGCAATTCGTAGGCCAATTCGTGGGGTGGCTCAAGGGGCAGAAGGTCGATGTCACCCCACGCGAGCAAGAGGCGCTGCGGGATGTTCACAGGCTCTTGCTTGTTGCGGCGGACGACCCGCTGTACTTCTGGCTGGTCGTTCGCAATTCGCCCCACGAAGCGATCGAGTGGCAGGACGCGAAGCAGATGATCCTGAGAGGTCAGGCGGTGCGGGTCTCGCAGGCCCATTCCCGGCGTGTCGACCTGGTGACGCGAGACGGCCGAAGCTACTCGACCACAGAACCGAAGCTCGACGATGTTGGTGGCCTGATCAAAGAAGTCGACCCGAAGGGGGTGTTCATAATTTACAAGACTCAATAGTGCAGTTCGGACGCATGGCTGGACTGCCAGTTGGCGAAAACGCGACGGTATGAGTTCGGTGCCAGGCACGGTGAGTTTCGCGGAGAAAGTATTTGACACGAAGCAATGGGCGCATATACTTATTTCAGGTCGAGAAAGGGTTTTCTCTCTTGTGAAAATGGAAAGGAGGGTGACAGATGGCGGTAGTGCGAATCACCGTCACGTTGACGTCACGCCTCCGGCGGAGGCGCTGCTAGACTCAGGTTCCGACGACTGGCCGACAGCGGCCGCTCCCCGGAGCGGTCTTTTCTGTTTATGCGAGCCGCGGGCGTGACATACGTTCGCGGCTTTTCGTTTGAGTTGACGCGAGCCGCGGGTCCTGTGCTCGCGGCATGCTTGTTTGATGAAGGAAAGGAGGTGTACCATAGACAAGGCAAGGACACTCGAAGAGCATGACCATCAGGTGCCGTTTTGAGGTGATGAGCAAACGGCGGAAAGGGTTCCCGTCGGAATCACACGTGAAGCGAGGTCGACGGATTGTGCACGGCAACAAAGAGTTTGTCGAGAAGCTGGGCCGCGACGACCTGTGCCCATGCGGATCGAACAAGTGCTTTCAAGAGGTGCAGCATGAAGAGCGGCCGGTATGATGGCGCCGGTCGTACTAACTACTTTCAGGGAATGAAAGCAGACATCGAACAGCAGTGCGGCGGGCGGGACCCGGGGGACCGACGCCGCGCTGTGCCTGGGCCGTGGCAACGTACCACGGCGTGTTGGAGCCGGAAGCGCCGGCCTGCGGGCCGGATAACGCGAACCGGAAGCCCCCGGCAGAAAAGGAGGTGTGTTATGTCGAGTTTGTTGAGAGGGCTGGGCGCCTAGCCGCCGACGGGCGGCAAGTCCGCCCGGCCTCAGGGGCGGGCCGGCAACACCGGCCCGCTCCCTTCTACTTGAGCGGAACCACAGACCTCACGGTGCCAGGCGCGCTGCGTCAAGTGAGCAGTTCTAGAACACGTGCTCCAGGAGAATCTTCGCCCCTATCCCGATCAGGATCAGCCCGCCGACGATCTCGATCTTGCTCTCGAACAGATGCCCGAACCGGTCGCCGAGCCAGACCCCGACGAGCGACAACACGAACGTCACGGCCCCGATGATGATGATAGGCGTGATGATCGCGACCTTTACCAGGGCGAGGCTGAGCCCCACGGCCAGGGCGTCGAGACTGGTCGCGACCGCCAGCACGAAAAGAGCCGCCATCCCGAACGACCGCGCCAGCTTCTCCTCCGGCTCCAGCTTGAACGCCTCGTAAATCATCTTGCACCCGATCAGCGTGAGCAGGCCGAACGCGATCCAGTGATCGAGGCCCGACATGGACCGCACGACCTCCTTGCCGGCCAGCCAGCCGATCAGGGGCATGAGCGCCTGGAACCCGCCGAAGAACAGCGCGAGCCGGACGGCGTGCGCGACCTTGCCTTTCTTGATCACGACGCCGCTTGCGACCGACACCGCGAACGCGTCCATCGCCAGGGCGAACGCCACCGCAACCGTTTCGTACATGGTCATGCCGATAATGCGTCCTCAGGGCGTCTAACATAACCCTGGTGGGGCAGGCATCCGCCTTCGCGGAGCGCCGTAGCCGCTTCGGCGGAGGTGCTTCCTGCCTGCCCGACGGCGGACAGGAATGTCCGCCCCACCGTTTTGTTAGAGATCCTTGCTCAGGACTAACCAAGCCGCCGGGAGTATACACAACTCCGCCGCGTTTGTGAACGGACTCGTCCGCGACGCATCAATTCGTCTTCCGCGGTGGCGGATCCGTCCTCTTTTCCCAGGGGCCTCTGCGGCAAACACGGCTTCGCCTTGACACCCGCGTGGGCGTCTGGCATCATGGGCTCATGAGAACAATCGGACCATGCAGGGCTCTGCGGCGCGGGCAGCGGCTGGCTCACGCAGGCGAAATCGAACAGTCGCTCGCTGTTTTTGACGCAGCAGCCGCTTGCGCGGATTACCGCCTCCTGGTTCAGCACGCGCTGGTTCTTGCGGGCGCCGGCCAGACGGGCGCGGCGCTCGCAAAGACCGCGGAGGCCGCAGCCGCCGCACCGGGCGACGCGGTTCCTGCGATGTTTCACGCCTGTCTCCTGCTCCGCGCGGGCTGCGCCGACGCGGCTGAAGCCGAGCTGACGCGCGCGAAACGGCTGTCTCCGGAGAATCCGATCGTCTCGACACTCTCGGCGGCGCTCGACCTTTTCCGCGGCCGCACCGCCGAAGCCTGCCGGAAGCTTCTCGATGGCCCGCTCACCGACAACCTGGAAATCCTCGGCTGGATCCTGGCGGTCGTCGAGCGGAAAATCTTCGAGGCGGTTGGGCCCGATTCCGGTGCGCTCCCGCCGAGCGAGGAGCACAACTCCTCCGACGCCGTGCCCGACACCATTCCTGAGCTGTCGGCCGCGGCCAGCGCCCGCCGTGGGCGCTCGTTCCTCGAGTCCGGCAAACCCAAGTCGGCCCTCAAGTACCTGGCCCACGCCGCCGAGTTGCGCCCGGACGACCCGGAGAGCCGCTCCATGTACGGCGCCGCGCTCTTCGAGGCGGGCGAATTCGAGCAGGCGGAGGCCGAGCTGGCCCGCGTACCGGCCCGAAGCCCCTTTTCCGGCGTGGCGCAGTTCTACCGAGCTGCCAACGCCTGGCGCCTCGGCCGATACGAAACCGCCATCGAACTCGTCGACACGCTCCCACGGGCGGGCGATGTCGTGCTGTACCGTGAGTGGTTCGACTATATTCGCGCGATGGCGCTCATCGCGCTCGGCCGGGTGGATCAGGCCGGCCCGCACCTCGCCGCGTTCATCGACGCCGAGCCGTCGCTCGTCGCACGGCGGCTGCAAAAAGCTATCGAACTGCTGCCGGAGGACCGAACATGCTCCACGTCGTCATGATGGTCGGCGGGGCCGGCACCCGTTTCTGGCCGGTCAGCCGCCAGGCGCACCCGAAGTACCTCCTGCCCATCGTGGGCGACAAGAGCATGCTTGTGCAGACCGTCGAGCGCGTCAGCCCGATGGTCCCGCCGGAGCGCGTGCTGTGCGTGACGACGAAGGAGCAGGCGGCGGCCATCCGGCGTGCGCTGCCGCAGCTTCCGAAGAAGAACGTGATCGCGGAGCCGATGGGCCGCGACTCTGCGGCCTGCATTGCGCTCGCCGCCGTCACCGTGAACCGTCTCGACCCGGATGCGGTCATGCTCTGCATGCCCGGCGACAGCCTGGTCGAGCAGGCGGGCAAGTTCCGCCAGGCGGTCCGCGCCGCGGAGCGCCTCGCGCGGGCCGGCAAGCTGGTGACGTTCGGCATCAAGCCCACGGCGCCCGAAACCCGG
>CAYXNI010000217.1:0-5062 GCA_964466285.1 uncultured Planctomycetota bacterium
GTGTACCCGTATGCGGGCTCAAAGCAGAAGATGTCGCTGGACCCGCCGGTATGCCAATTCTTTTGCGACGGCACGAGCCGCATGATTTCGTGATTCCGCTCGATTAGATCTTCGACGTTGAGCGTCATGCACAAGTACGGCAGGTTGCGGAACATGCAATAGGCACAGGCATGAAAGCAACCCAAGCAAGGATCTATCGTCCACCGCAGATGACAGATGCTCCCCTCTGCCACGCTGCCGATGCTGCTTTCGGCGGAGAAATGATGCGCCCCCCAGACGCGCTGGAGCCCGCCTTGCAGGTGAGGATATTTCTGCGACATGTCATGTTCCTCAGCCGGTGTGCGCCGCTGGAACTGGCCGAAGAAGAGGTAGGGATGCGCCGGCGCACCGAGGTCGCTGCCCAGTTCGGCGACGAGCGCATCCAGTTCTTCGAACGAGGCTTCCTTAACCGAGTCGGTGTCAATGTATTGGAGCATCCGCTCCAGCCGGGCTGAGCAGCGCTTGTCGTCGAGGCTGCCCTGAACATAGTACACGCCCGACACCTTGATTCGGTTCATGCTGCGTTCACCCCTATTGAGCTTCATGTAACTAATGGAAAAGCGAGGCAGGCAAGAATGCCTGCCCCACCGGTCGATTCCGGGCATTTGGGTGGGGCAGGCATTCTTGCCTGCCCACTCAACGATTTCCTTTAATTACATGGGCATCAATAATTGATGCTTCCGCGACTATCGAACTACTTCTTACATGGTTTCTCTGTACGACCTATGGATGGCTGACGCGGCCATCTGATACAGGTACTGTGCGCAGTTACAACCCTTGTCCGTCCAGCGCCTTAGATGCGTTCTTTGGCCCTTCGGCAACGCCTACATGGTTTTCTGTATAAACGCATGCCGCTCGCCCACATCGCGACAGGTCAATGGTGCCGAACTCCGCGAAACTGCACCATTATAGACGCTCGAACGGCCGATTCGTTCGCATAATTCTCTCGCAAAGCATCCGTGACCGGCGCGGCGCTACAACGCATCCACGGGACTCCGCATGCCCACGCGCCCACCCAGCCCATTCTTCCTCGTCCCCAGCCCCCACAACAATATATACGCGAACGCCCCCGCTTACCCCGTCTCTATTTCTCGGAAAAACTTCCTGCAGGCCAAAGATCTCGTCGATCCCCAGGCTTGCCGCAGTCTCTGCCTTCCGCAAACAGGCGTCTGTTGGTGAAGCGAGGAAGGCGTAGGGGCAGGAGACAATTTCGCGTCCGTGCGACCTGCGTCCCGGCCGCGTGATTCCTTCCAAACAGCACGCGCTACTTGTCCGCCCCGTACTTGCCCTGAAACGGGTCCCGGTCGGTCCCGCCGTGATCTTCAATATCAATCACGCGGACCTGAAAGTGCTGCCCATTCAGGCTCTTCCAGTCCTTGGCGGTCAGTGTGATCTTCTTGGGTGCCGGCTTGTTCGGATCAATTGGAACGCAATAATCCGCGCCCGGATTGGCGAACGGCACTTCAATGCCGACGAAGGCGATTCCCAGATCGCTCTTGATTGTGATCTCCCGCTTTTCGCGGTTCACAATGATCTGAGGAGGAGGACTGTTCGAGTACTTGATGTCATCCAGGGCGAAGAACCGGTTGCAGGCGAGGTTGTTGGCAGTGACTTTGCAGTAGCGAGCGATCTCGCCGTCATTGAACTCGCGCGGCTGTGCGCTCGCCTTGGAGGGCGGCTCGACCAGCGTGAAGAACCGGTTGAAGTAGTCGTGACCGCGGGTCATGATGCAGAACCCGTCCATGCTGTGAGGCAACCCGAACGTGTGATCGATCTCATGCAGGCAGGCTCCGATGCAGGTGGACGAATTGGCCCAGAACGCATCGCGGCCGATGGCGTCCACATGGAACTTGCCTGAATCGATCAGTGTGGCATCCATGAACGCGGCCTGGGCCTCCTGAAGACTGCTGGGCCAGGAATAGATGCAGGTGCCGCCGAAGAGGGCCTTGCCGCCGCCCCCGACAGCGGTGTACCCGCAATTCCGGCCGAGAATGACGAGGTAATGCGTGTTCGGGCGTGCCGCCTCGCGGTTGATGGCGTCATCGATAGAGCCATTATCCACGCCGTTGTTGGGGTCCTGCCGGCCCTTGACGATAAAGACCTTCGCGCGCCCGTTCGCGTCCAATTCGACATTGAATGTCTTGCGCCCATAGCCCTGCTGGCGCATGGCTTCGGCGCTGAAGCTCTGCATCAGCAGCATCGCCGTGCTCAGCTTGCCCGCAACATTCTGATCGTCCTTCGGATCCGGGCTGAGGTATCCGGCGTCGCCGGTCTTGTTGGTGTAGTATATTGCGCGAACCACGTAGGGATTCGTTTGCGGCTTGAAGTTCAACCTCAAGGCCATTGTCTTCGCGCCGTTGGCGATCACGAGTTTGTTCTCGCCGGGCAGCAGGTCGGCAAGCACCTTGAAGCGGCCCTTGTGAGCGAGGCCTGTCATCTTGCTCGTGGGGCGTTTGGAGGACATGTTCACGAGCGTAACCTTCTCCGCTTTCTCATCCGCAAGTGTCCCCATAATCAATGGCGTCGAATACCGGATGGTCTCGCCGTCCTTGAAGTTGGTTACCGCGATATCCTTCCCTGCTTCCCCTGCCGCCGGCTGGACGACAAGACCCAGGAATGCTGTCGCCGCCAAACAGATGAATGAACTGACGTTTCGAATCCTCATGTTTTCCTCCTGTAACCGAATTGGGGCAGTCGATCAAGACCGCCGGTCAACCTCGAGTGGTTCCGAGGACGTGAACTCATCTCTATTATACACCGTGACACTACCATCCGACCGGCTCGTTGTCAAATCAGAGGCGATTTATTTCGGAAAGCGGTTGACAACGGGAGGCGAGTGCAGAGAATGAGTGGCCGACCAGCAGGGTGGGGCCAAAGGGTTGGATCACCGCCTATCCCGTTCGTGTTGAGACGAGGGAACAGGTTAACTATGTGGCTGGGAACGATCAAGGAATGCCGGCTCTGAAGCCGACTGAAGGCGGGACAGATGAGATGCACAGGGTGTTGAAGCAGGTGGTCTGCGCAGCGGCCGTGATCGCGTCGTTATGGGGCGCCTGGGCGGACGCAGCGGAAATCGGGAGCACAACAACGGGAAAGGACGAGAAAGTGAGCGAGCTGAAGATGTCCGAACATGTGGTCAAGGTGGGGCGGCACATGGGCCGCACGGTGATTCTGGTGGATGGCAAGCCGATTCCGGGGATCGCCTACATGGGCCCTGCGCGTGCCAAAGATGATCCTTCACCCAGCAGCCTGGCCGGAACTGTCGAGTCCGGCGTCCGCATCGTGCTGACGGGCGTCGGGGGCGACTGGAGCGGTCCTGGCCGCATGGACTTCTCGGGCGGCGTGCGTCATCTGGAGTGGGTGGCGAAACTCGCTCCCGACGCGTGGATCGTGCCGCGAGTGGCGATCGACGCGCCGGCTTGGTGGCTTCAGGCCAATCCGGAAGAGCGCGCCCGAAACGCCGACAGCACCGGCCCCGAGATGTACGTGTCCATGGCATCGGAGCGCTGGATCGCGGATTCGTCGGAGTACGTGGCGGCCCTGGTGCGTGCATTCGAGGGCTCGCCGGTCGGGAACCGCATCTTGGGCTACTCGTTCCTGTGCGGCCACGGTGGGGAATGGATCTATACCGGGGCGGGCGCCGGACGGCTCGGCGACTACAGTGCCCCCAGCCTGCGCTATTACAGGGCGTGGCTGCGAAAGAAGTACGGGGACCAGAAATGGATTGCGGACGCGCAGATTCCGTCCGAGCAGGAACGGCGAAGGGGATTGCCCGCGCTCCTGCGCGACCCCAAGCGGGACGCTCGCTCGATTGACTTTGAACAGGCGTTCTCGGATATGGCCGCGGACAACTTGCTGGCCTGGTGCCGGGCGGTGAAACGGGAGACGGGAGGGCGGCGACTTGTCGGAGTGTTCTACGGATATCTGCTTTGGCAGACGGGCCTGGTGAACTCGACGGTCACCAACGGCCACCTGGCACTGCGGCGCCTGCTGGACAGCCCGGACATTGACTTCATCACATCGTTCCCGAGCTACGACGTGCGCGAGGCGGGGTCGGCGGCGCCGATCCTGCTGCCGGTCGAGAGCGTCCAGGCCGCGGGCAAGCTGCTCTTCAACGAGTGCGACAACCGCACGCACCTGGTTGGGGGCGGAGAGCCGATCCGGTTTCAGATGGCGCGGGACCAGCGGGACCCGGCGAACGGCCCGCAGCTGTGGTCGGGCATGTGGAACATCTGGGGCGTGGAAAACGAGGGGATCGCACTGAACGTGTTGCGGCGAGAGTTCGTGCATCACCTTATTCGCGGTTCGGCGTGGTGGTGGTTCGACATGACGGGCGGTTGGTTCTCGAGCCCGCGGATCTTCGAGGAGTTCGGCAAGCAGAACAAGATCGCGAAGGCCGCGCTGGACTGGGACATGTCCAGCATCTCGGAGGTGGCGGGAATTGTCAGCGGCGAGAGCCCGGCCCGCCACACGCTGATGCGGATGTTCGACGTGGACCCGCAGCCGTCGCTGGTGGAACTCAACGCGGACATGTCCACGCGGGAGATGTACAAGGCCGGTGCGCCGGTGGACTGGTGGATGATGGAGGACCTCGAGCGGCCGGAGCTGCGGCGGTACAAAGTGCTGTATTTTCACAACGCGACGTTCATGACCGGCAGGCAGCGGGCGGCGCTGGAGAAGCTGAAGTGCGACGGGCGTGTGCTGATTTTCGTCGGCTACCCGGGACTGGTGGACGGCGAAAAGCTCGACGTTGAGGCGGCCTCGCGCACGGTCGGCATGCAGTTGAAGATGGTACACACCCGCGGGGCGGCTCGGTTCCAAGTCAAGGACTATACGCTTCCTTGCCTCCAGGAAGCGGCATCGCAGGTCATGCTGGGCAGCGGGGTGGTCGTGTCGCCGCGCCTCATGGTGGACGACCCCAAGGCGCAGGCGATCGTGAACTGGCTCGACAGCGGAACAGCCGCGGCAGTGAAGAAGCACAAGGGATGGACTTCGTACTATTTCGCGGTGCCGCCGAACCAGG
>CAYXNI010000218.1:0-5055 GCA_964466285.1 uncultured Planctomycetota bacterium
ATGGCCCCGGACGGCACCCCGAAGCTCGCAGACCTCGGCATCGCCCGCGAGGTCAACGCCGAAGACAGCAGCATTACCCAGGCCGGCGCCGCCATCGGAAGCCCCGACTACATCTCGCCCGAACAGATACGCGGGTCGAGAGACCTTGACGGACGGACCGACGTCTACTCGCTCGGCGCCACATTGTGCCACCTCCTGACCGGCGAGCCGCCCTACAAGGGCGGGTCACCCGCCGAAGTCATGGCCAAGCACCTGACTGAACCTGTGCCCGATCCCCGCAAAGTGAACCCCAAAGTCTCACGCGCCGCCGCCGCCATCGTCCGAAAGGCCATGGCCAAAGACCGCGACCTCCGGTACCCCAGCGCCCTCGCCATGGCCGAAGACATCGCCCGAACACTCTCCCTAAGCCCCGCACTGCGCCAGGCGGCCGAAGCCGCACCTCTCCTAAAGACACATCCCCGCTCCTCACCCCGTCGGCGAACGCTTCGGGATCGCTCCAGATTGACCTACATCAGCGCCATCGTCGTGGCGCTCCTCGCGCTCGGTGTGGCAACCTGGCTCCTGTGGCTCACCAGCAACCGGGGCGCATCCCAGGGCACCGGCTCGGAGACCGAGGCGGTCGTCCTGCCGCCTTCGCCGCCGCCGGAACCGGCTCCCCCTGACCCGCACCCAACGCCTCCTCCGAAGCCAGAGCCGAAGCCGGAGCCCGGCGAAGACCTCGAAGGGCAGCGCCGCCAGGCCGCAGAAGCCGCCTTTGCAGACGCAGACCGGAAAATCCTCG
The DNA here is from genome assembly GCA_964466285.1 of uncultured Planctomycetota bacterium. GTDB lineage: Bacteria > Planctomycetota > PUPC01 > PUPC01 > PUPC01 > CAYXNI01. The sequence goes on from CAYXNI010000218.1 coordinate 782, forward strand.
ACCTGACCACCAACGGCGACTATGACGGCGCCATCGCACTGATCAAGAAGCTCCCCCCCGAATACAACGACCTCCTCGCCGACCGGGCCAGGGAGCGCATCGCCTGGCTCCAGTCCCGGGCCGAAACGCTCATCAATACGGCCATGGCCCGGGCAAAGGAACTCGCCGCCGAGCGCAAGTACGATGAGGCGCTCGCCAAGCTGGACGAAGTCATGGACATCAAGTACGCACCGTTGGCCGGCCAGGTCCCCAACCTTCGCCAGCAGGTCGCCGTGGAGGCCAAGGCCTACGAAGAACAGGTGCGCCGAGAAGAGCAGACCCAGCCCCCCGCTCCGCCTCCGCCCGCCCCCAAGGACCCCGCTCAATCCCCCGAGAAGCTCGCCGCCGAGAACACGGCGCTTTACAGGGACTACCTCGCCAAGAGCGAGGAGATGCGAAAGGCGAATTACGCCACCCTCGAACAAGAGAACCGGGACAGATGGGACGGCGTGAACCAGGACATCAACCGCCTGGCGCAAGAGATTCTTCAACTTGAGAGACAAATGGCCACAGAGCGTCGCCGCTTCGAGACCACCCACCGCGACCGCGACGGCCGCCCCACCGCCGACTGGTTCAGTCAGCCCAGGCGGATCCAGCTCGAAGGCAAAATCGCCCTCGCCAGACTCCAGCTTGAGAACAAGAGCCGAGACCGGCTCCGCCTCGCCAACGCCATCAGGGACGTGAAGCGCGAAATCGAGGCCCGGGCCCAACTGCGCCTGCAGCGACTCGGCACCGTCAACGAAGCCGTCCTCGCCATCATCGCAAAGGACGGGGCCATCACCGCCGACCAGATGACCCAACGGTATGACACTGCCTTGAGAAAATGACGCCTCGCCGCACGGCCGGCTCGCGAACCGCCCCTGTACCTCGCCCGAGCGCCCGACCGGGCGCCCGACTTGACAACTCCCCACCACGGGCTAATATAGCGTCCGGGAACCGTTCCCCCATCATGGAACGAAAGAGACCGATAAAATGCTCGACGTGGATTTCATTCGCCAGCACCCCAATATCGTCCGCGAAGCGATAAGGAACAAGCGCGAAAAAACCGGCCTCGATGCGTTCCTCGAACTCGACATGGCCCGCCGTGAGCTCATGACCGAGGCCGAGAACCTCCGCAGCCAGCGTAACGCCAACTCGAAAAAGGTCGCCCAGATCAAGATAGCCGGCGGCGACACCGCAACCCTCGTCGAAGACACCCGCCGCATCTCCGAACAGATCAAGGCCCTCGAAAACAAGCTTGCCGCACTCGACGAACAGTGGAGCAACGCACTCCTCACCTTTCCCAACATCCCAGCCCCGGACGTCCAGGCCGGCGCCGGCGCCGCCGACAACGTCGAAGTCCGGAACTGGGGCCGGCGGAAGACCTTCGACTTCGCACCGCGGCCCCACTGGGACATCGTCAAGGACCTCGACATCATCGACTTCGAGCGCGCCACCAAGATCACCGAGCCCTTCTTCGTCCTCTACAAAGGCGCCGGCGCACGCCTCGAGCGGGCACTCGTCAACTTCATGCTCGACCTCCATACCACCCAGCACGGTTACAGGGAAGTGCTCACCCCCTTCCTCGTCAACCGCAAATCCATGACCGGCACCGGCCAGCTCCCCAAGCTCGAAGAAGACATGTACCGCTGCAAGGACGACGACCTCTTCCTCATCCCCACCGCCGAGGTGCCAGTCACCAACATCCACAGCGACGAAATCCTCGACGCCGGCCGCCTCCCCATCTGCTACGCCGCCTACAGCGCCTGCTTCCGCCGCGAGGCCGGAAGTTACGGCCGCGACACCCGCGGCCTCATGCGCGTCCACCAGTTCGACAAGGTCGAGCTCGTCAAGTTCGTCCGGCCCGAAACCTCGTACGACGAGCTCGAAAAGCTCGTCGCCAACGCCGAGGAAATCCTCCGGCGGCTCGACCTCGAGTACCGCGTGCTGCGGCTCTGCACCGGCGAGCTCTCCTTCGCCGCCGCCAAATGCTACGACATCGAAATCTGGGCGCCAGGCATCCAGCGCTGGCTCGAAGTCTCATCCTGCAGCAACTTCGAAGACTTCCAGGCACGCCGAGCCAACATCCGCTTCCGCGAGAAAGGGGCCAAGCCCCAGTTTGTCCACACACTCAACGGCTCCGGCGTCGCACTCGCGCGCCTCGTCCTCACCATCATCGAGCAATACCAGACCGCCGACGGCCGCGTCCGCATCCCCGAAGCGCTCCAGCCCTACATGGGCGGCCTGAACATAATCTGAGCGGACGAATACCGCTGCGCGTCGCGAATTCCTCCTCGAAACGGCGCGGCGCCCTGTACAATGAATGACGGTTGAACCACCGCGAAGGAGCGGCCCGTGACAGGATCACGCCGAACCCTCTTCTGTTCCGCCTGCATCTTCCTGCTCGCCGCCGGCGCCCATGCCGCCGATTTCAAGGAAGGGACGTCCGGCCCCGCCTCGCTCAGGCTCGTCGAGGGCGTCCCCGTCGTCCACGTCTACGGCACCCCGGCCGAGATGGGCGCACAGCAGGGCAAGCTCCTCGCCCCGCAGATCCAGTTCCTCATGAAAGAATACCTGTCCAAGTTCCTCGCCCTCGGAGGGACGGGCCCCGGACTCCGGCCGTCCGTCCTCAAGCTGGCCCGCGAAATGGAGAAGAGCATCCCCGCCGAATACGTCCAGGAAATGCAGGCTCTCGCCGAGGCCGCGGGCGTCCAGTACGACGACGTGCTTCTCGCCAACACCGTCTTTGACATCAAGCGTGCCGTCTACTGCTCGACAGTCGTCGCCGTCGGCGGCCGCTCCGCCGACGGCCAGCCCATCTTCGGCCGGAACCTTGACTTCCCCACCATGGGCGTCGCCCAGCACTACACCTGCGTGATCGTCTATCATCCCAAACACGGCCACGCCGTCGCCTCGGTCATCTTCCCCGGCCTCGTCGGCGTGCTCTCCGGCATGAACGACGCCGGCGTCTCGGCCGCCGTCATGGAAGTCCACGTCCGCGGCAGCCAGATCAACGCGACCCCGTACGCCATGGTCTTCCGCACCGCGCTGGCCGGCGCCGGCTCCACGGACGACGTCGTCAAGGCCGTCAGCGCAGCCGCCCGGTCCTGCACTAATAACCTCATGATCTGCGATGCCGCGGGCAACGCCGCCTGCGCCGAGCTCGCCCTGCGGGCCGTCGCCGTCCGCAAGCCCGAGGATGGCGCCCTGTTCGCCACCAACCATTTCCTCTCGAAAGAGCTCGGCCGCCCGGCGCTGTGCTGGCGCATCCCGCTGATTGAAAAGGCCCTCAAGGACGGAAAGAAAGTCGGCCAGGCCCTCGTCCAGAGAATCCTCGCCGACGTCGCCTTCAACGAGCTCACCATGCAGAGCATCGTCTTTCGGCCGGCGTCACGCGAGTTTCTGCTCGCGGCCGGCGACCCGCCCGCAGCGAAGCGCCCGTTCGTCCGCCTCAAGAAAGCCGTATTATTTCCGGAAAAACAACGTCAATAACGCCACGCGTGGCGTTTGAGGTGGGCCTCGCACTCCGCGGCGAACCGCCGCGTCTCCGCCGGACTTCCCAGCACCCCAAGCTCCCGGCAGAACCGCACACGCACCCCGAGCGTGACCGGCCGCGGAACCAGCGCCCGCTTCACCAGCGCCCGATTGAACCGGTACAACATCTGGCTTCGCTGGCGTTGCGAAAGCTCCTTGACCTGCACGGCCCCGTCGAAATCGATCAAGTATGCATGCGTCGCGCCGTCCACGTTCTGAATCAGGACGTTCCCCGCATGAAGGTCGCGATGATAAATCCCTGCGGCGAACAGCTTCCGGAATGCGCCCGCCACGGCCTCTCGGACGTCCCTCATTGCACCGGGCGGAGCACCCGCGTTCTGGTGCAGCCACTGCTCCAGCGATACCGCGTGCGGCACCTCCCGCACGACCAGGTCGGCCGACGACAGCACTCCCCGGCGCCTCACCACCGCCGCGAGACACTCCGGCGAGGGCACCCCGGCCCGCCTCGCATCCTCCCACACTCGGATCTCCTCCAGCGCGCGGGCACGGCCCCAGTACCGGTCACCCAGCATCCGGCCCAGCAGCCCGCCCCGGTGATAGTGCCGAACCACCGCCCGTTCGCCCGTTTCCGGATCGAGAACCACCGACACCACCGCGCCACGGCCCCCGCCAACCAGGGAGCCCGACGCCCGGGCCTCCTCGAACCGCTCCTCGTCCAGAACCCCCAGCGCCAGCAGCTCATCCCTGGCCGAGGACCGCAC
>CAYXNI010000219.1:0-5048 GCA_964466285.1 uncultured Planctomycetota bacterium
GGTCTCTCGGTGCTCGGCAAGGATTCCACCGCCGTGCTGCAGTTGACCAAGGATTCTCTCCGGCCGGTCCTGGCGTCGGTCGACCTCGCCGCCCGGGCTGGCCGGGTGCATCTGGACTGGTCGATACAGAGGGACGCGCCGCTGACCGCCGATGCGGAACTTGACTTTGCGCGGCCTCGGCCCGCGGCGGCGATCGACTTTGCGTGCAACGGGTACCGCCTGGCCGAGGGTGGCCCGGCCGCCACGGCCGTGGCCAGGTCGACGGGCCTGGACGTCGCCGGCGTGTTGTCGGTGGGTGGAAGGCTGCGGCTCGACGGAGACCGGCTCGAGCCGCGTGTCACCGTCGCCGTGAAGGACGGCTCGGTCTTCAGCAGGGAATACGATGTGCGCGCGGAGGGCGTCTCCGGCTCGGCGACGTTCACGGGCTTCTCGCCGCCGGCGACGCCGGGCGGGCAGCGCTTCGACGTCCGCAAGCTCGACGTCGGGAACTTCAGAGCCGAACAGGGCTTCATCGAGTTCCGCATCGAAGACGATCCTGTTGCGCTGTTCATCGAGCGCACCGAGTGGGGCTGGGCGGGCGGGCGCCTCTATGAGCACGCGCTCCGCATCGATCCGAAACAGCCGCGCATCGACCTGCGCGTGTTTGCGGACGGCATCCACGTCAACACGCTGCTCGGTCTCGCACTCGGCCCGGGCAGCACGGGCGAGGGTGAGCTGTACGGGATGCTGCCGGTGAGCATCTCGCGCACTGACTTCGCGGACGTGCGGTTCGGCCGGGGCTTCCTGTACGCCAATCCGGGCGGCGGATGGTGGAAGGTCGGCGGGAGCACCGGCGCTGTCGCACGGGGCGTCCTCCAGCAATCCGTCGCAGCCGCCCACCAGAACCAGCCGGTCGAGGTCCAGAGGAAGATCGTCGACGGCATGCTCGACTTCCGGTACGGCACGCTCCAGGTTGATTTCATCAAGGAGAAGGACGATCTTCTCTTGCGCCTGACGGCGGCGGGCCGCAACGTTGACGAGAAGTCGCCCATCGAGTATGCTCCCCTTGTCATCGATCTTGCGCACTTCGAGACGGTCCTGCGGAAGACCCTCATTATGAAGGCCGACATCGGGCGCGTTCGGCAACGGATCGAGGGGCGGATGGAAGAGAAATGATGTGGGGAACCATGGACCTGGCAGTAGGAATATCACGGATTCGAGTGTATACTTGATAGAAGAAGTGGCGTGGCTGCGGTTGCCTGCCGCACACGGCCAACCTTGACATGGGAAAGGGCGCGGGACATGAAAACCGTCTTGCTGGCAGTGGTGTTGACGGGCCTGGCCTTGTCCGGCTGCATTCATCATACCGTGGAGGTCGAGAAGCCCATCCGCGTTGAGGCGTACATCAAGATCGACGTGGATGTCAGGCTTCAGAAGGAGTTCGAGAACCTGTTTGCTTTCGAAAAGAGCCCGACGCCCATGACTACGACAGAACCGGCCGGTGCGGTTCGCGGGGCGGGCGAAGAGAACGCCGGGAAGTGACCGGAACAGGAGAGGAATGATGAGAACCCGTGTCGGCTTCATTCTCGTGATGTGTCTCATCGGCGGAGCCGTGTTTGCCGCCGGCGCGCTGGCCGGGACGGACGAAGACATCGCCGAGGTGATGGCCCGCATCGAGACACGTAGCCCCCAGATTGCGGCGCTGAAGAGCGCGGGCAAGGTGGGCGAGACGTCCCAGGGCCTGCTCGAGGCCGTCAAGGCGGTGGATGCCAAGGCCGCGAAACTGATCGCGGCGCAGAACGCCGACCGCGAGGTGCTTTTCGGCCTTATGGCGAAGAAGAACGAGAGTTCCGTCGGCGCCGTCCGCAAGAATTTCGCCATTTTCCGCTTCAAGAAAGCGGGCGGCGGCGATCAGTTCAAGGGTGCGGACGGCAAATGGATGACGAAGGACGAATGGACCAAGGCCGGCGGAGCCGGCCTGTTCGAATGACCGCTTTCGGTGTCGGTCCTGACAGGAAGGAGGAACCATGAGAAGGGCGTTTGTCGGATTGTTGGTGTTGGTTGGCGTTGCGGCGTTGGCGGGGTGCTCAAGCGTTGACACGGTCGTCGCGCCGGACTTCGCGTCGAGGGGGGTGAAGTCGGTGGCAGTCGTCCACGTGGTCGGCGCGGTGCAGGGTGAGGCCGCCCAGAACCAGATCGCGGACTTCTTTGCGATGGAGTTCATGAGGAAGGGCTACACCGTGGTGGAGCGGCAGCAGGCGATGGCCGTGCTCAAGGAACAGGCGGGCAAGCTGCCCAGCGCGGTCGACGAGCAGGCGATCTTCGTCGGCAAGCTGCTCAACGTCAACGGCGTGATTATCGTGAACATTCCGAAGTTCGACCAGACCATGAACCTGACGGCGAAGATGCTGGACGTGAAGGACGGGAAGATGCTGTGGGTGGCGTCCGGCTCGGCGGACACGGGCCAGACGGCGTACACGGTGGTGGGCGCCGTGGCCGGTGCGGCCGGCGGCTCGATGCTCGGCGGAGGCACCAAGGAGCACATCCTCGGCGCTGTTGCCGGCGGCGTGGTCGGCGGCGTCGTGGGCAATGCGCTGGCGCCGCAAACGGCGGAGAAGATGAAAACGCTCATCGGGAAGATGTGCCGGGGCCTCCCCGGCGGTTGACGACGCGCCGAGAGTATGTGTTCAGTCGAGCAGGGGCGGCCGGGCGGGTCGCCCCTGTGCATGCGGCGCGAGCAACTGGTGACGTGGCGGAGCGGCGACCCCAGCCTTCCTGACCGTTACTTCGGACGATTCGGGTCGATCAACGCGTCTATGTCCCGGAGCATGGCCTGAAAGCGTTCCTCGGGCACGCACTCGATGCGGGTGTCGGCGAACACGACGTTCCGCACATCGCCGAAGAACGCCTTCCTCTCCCAGGCAAGCGGTCTTCTCGTAGCGCCCCCACGACCACACTCCTTCTTCACAAGGCAAATGGCTTCAAGTGAAGCGGACTTGCCGGCTGAAGCGTGATCCGCTATCATAATAGCATGAAGGTGTTTCAACACGGTGGCACGGCCATCCCTTCGGCTTCGCTCAGGGCAGGGCAGGCCGTGTTTAGATGTGGATTCCAACACGGGCGGGCTGCCCGTGCCACAAGTTGACGCAGGTTCTGAAGAGGCGCCTGACAACGGGCTTACGTCCAGGCTCGCAGCAGGTCGCAGTGTCCTGTGAGGCAGCCATGAAGTGGGGTTGGGTTCATCGAAGAGCAATCCGAGTGCTGCGGATCATCGCAGGGGGTTTCCTTGTCCTTCTGGGCATTGTGGGAATCATCATGCCCGTGATGCCCGGATGGGTATTTGTCTGGCTCGGGATTGTTCTGCTGCTGCCTGGGTCGTGGGCCGCCAAATGGCCCAAGACCATGCTGAGGCGCATAGCGGCCAAGTGTCCGCAACTCGCGCGCCGGTTCCAGCCGGTGAGCTGTCAGGACGCGGCTGGCCCGGAACGCGCGGTGGAGGGTCAGACCGTGCAGCATGCCGATCCGGGCCGGAAGGACGCCCCGGCGGCGTGAGCGCACTTGAAAAGCCGTGAGGACCCGAGCGTCTCGAGCGGGACTGCACGCGAGGCGCATCTGCGTTGAACAGCGTCCGTCATAGCCGCTTCAGAGCGCGCAGGGCGTCCGCAGCGTCGGCTGCGCTGTCCAGCGCAAGGTAACAGACAAACTTGCCCTTGACCGCCGCGGCGGAGAGGCCGCGCAGGTTGATGCCCTGGGCCGCGAGGCCCTCTGCGAGCTTCGCGCCGATCCCCGGCCTGTCGGGCCCCTCGATCCGCACCGAATGCAGGCTGCCCGTCTTCGAGAAACCCGTCGCCCGGGCGGCCCGGAGCTGCCTGGCGCCGCGGATCGGAGTGACGAACACGACCCCGATGCCGGCCCCTTTCTCGGGTGTTCGACGCGAGATCACGAACTCCAGGTTCACCCCCGCGTCGGCCAAGGCCACGAGCTTGGCCGCCAGGCCGCCCGGCTTGTCCTTGATGCTTGCCGCCCACACGTCCACTCGACTGACTTTCAGAGGCATGATCGGTCCTCCCTTACTAACAAAGCTCCTGCACCACCAACGTCCTCCCGCACGAACACTCCCGGCTGTCGCCGCGCTGCGGGTAGTATGATCCTGGAGGGAGCGCATGTCAAGCTGAAATTGCCTGGCTGAAATTGCCTGGGCCTGTCCGAGTCGGTATTCGGAACGCAGCGCTGGACAGGCGGGGCGGCCCCGACTAAGATGCGACACCGAACAAGGACCGTCTTGGAGAAAAACAGCACCGTGCACGAGGGCAAGGCTTCTCTCGAAGAACTGGAACGGCAACTGGACAGCTTCGTCCGCCAGGAACGCGACGCGGCGCTGGCCGCGCTGGTCCGCCGCTGGCGCGCGGGCCAGACGCCCGCGGTCGAACCGGGCTCGTTCGTCAACCTGCACATCCACTCGTTCCACTCGTACAACGCGTACGGCTACTCGCCCAGCAAGGTGGCGTGGCTGGCGCGCAGGCATGGCCTTGCCGTCGCCGGGATAATGGACTTCGACGTGCTTGACGGGCTCGAGGAGTTTTTCGCGGCGGCAGAACTGCTCGGCGTCAAAGGCTGCGTCGGGATGGAGACGCGGGTGTTCATCCCCGAGTTCGCGGACCTCGTGACGAACTCGCCGGGCGAGCCGGGCGTCGCCTACCACATGGGCTACGGCTTCACGGCGGCAACGCTGAGGCCGGACCTCGAGGCCTGCCGCCGGCGGCTGCAGGAAACGTCGCAGGCCCGGAACCGCGACATCATCGTCCGGGTCAACCCGTACCTGGCGCCGGCCGAACTGGACTTCGAGCGCGATGTGGTGCCCCTGACGCCCGGCGGCAACGTGATCGAGCGGCATATCTGCAAGGCGTACGCTCTCAAGGGGGTGCAGATCTTCGCCGACGCGGCCCATCGGGCGCGGTTCTGGGAGACGAAGCTCGGCTCACCGGCGGACAAGATCGCGGCGCTCGACGCGTACGGCCTCGAGAGCTTCATCCGCTCGAAGACAATGAAGTCGGGCGGGGTCGGGTACG
>CAYXNI010000220.1:0-2041 GCA_964466285.1 uncultured Planctomycetota bacterium
CGCGCGATGTCCAGCGTGCTCGCCTCGTCCTGGATGACGCAGGGCCCGGCGATGAGCGCGAGCGGGCCGTCACCGATCCGAACGCCCGATATGTCCACTGGCCGCATTGCGTTTCCCTCACTACCTCCCGAACTGCCGCTCGAGGTCGGCGAACGGCAAGAATATACACAAGGGTCTGCCGTGTGGGCAAGTGTCTCGTTCCGCGAGGGCGTCGGCTTTCTCGACGAGCGAGCGCATTTCGGACTCGGTCAGGCGGTCGCCCGCCTTGATGGCGGCCTTGCACGCGATCATCCTGGCCGCCTCCAACCGCCGCGTCTCCACCGGACTGTTCCTTGCGTCGCCGGACAGACAGGAGAGGAAGTCATGCACCACTGACTCCGGACTGCACCCGCCCAGCAGGACCGGGAGGGCGTTGACGGCGACCGCGTCGCGTCCGAACTCCGAGACCTCGACGCCCAGTTCGGTCAGGTTGTCCTTTTCGGCGATCAGCAATGCCGCCTCGGCCTTGCTCAGGTTGACCACCGCGGGGATTAGCAGTCTCTGGCTTTCCAGCCGCGCCTTGCTGAGCCGCTGCTGAATGTCGCTGAAGATGATGCGTTCGTGCAGTGCGTGCTGGTCGATGATCGCCACGCCGTCGGCCCGCTCCTCGACGATATAGGAGTTGCGGAGCTGAAAAAAGGCGCGCGGGCAAACGCCTGTCCTGTCAGCGGCGTCTTGCTCGGACGACGCGCCGGCAGGCCGCGCTGATGCCGACGGCCCGGGGCGCGGGATTTCGCGGTCAAAGGGTGTCGGGGCCGCCGCCGACCGCATGCCTCCGAGTCTTTCAGGTCGCACCGAGCCTCCCCTGCCCTCGCCATCCTTCGCCGGCCCGGCTGGTGCGCCGGCCCGCTCAGGCGGCGGGCGCAGCGATGCGGTATCGAGGGCCGGCGTCAGGTCTGCGCCATGCAAGGCCTCGGCTACGGCATTGAGGACGGTCTGGTGCACCATCTGACCCTGGTGAAACCGCACCTCGATCTTGGTCGGGTGCACGTTGACGTCCACCTCGCGCGGGTCCATCTGCAGGAAGAGGAAGGCGACCGGGAAGCGGCCGTGTGTGAGCACGCCTTCGTAGGCCGCGCCGATGGCGTGGCCGATGCTGCGGTCGCGTACGCAGCGGCCGTTCACGTAGGTGAGCTGCATCCTGGCGTTGGCGCGGCAATGGGCTGGCTTGGCAGCGAAGCCGGTCACGTGGACCGGCCCTTCGCCGGACTCCACGTCGATCAGTTCATCCGCCAGCTCCCGGCCATAGAGATCGCCCAGCCTTCGCCGCCGGTCCGCCGTCGCGAGGAGGCGGAGCACTTCGCGGCCGTTGTGGGTCAGTCTGAAGGCGGCCGCCGGGCAGGCGAGCGCGGTCCGCGAGACGAGCTCGACGATGTGTGCGAACTCGGTGCTGGCGCTCTTGACGAACTTGCGCCGGGCCGGAACGTTGTAGAAAAGGTCGGCGATCTCGACGGCCGTACCCTCGGGGGCCCCCTTGGCCTTGACGGGTTCCTGGACGCCACCGTTGATTTCGACCTCGGCGCCCTCGGCCGCGCCGCGCAGCCGCGAAACGATCCGCGCGTGCGAAATCGCCCCGATGCTCGCAAGCGCCTCGCCCCGGAATCCGAGCGTCGCGATGAAGGAGAGATCCTCGCCCCTCTTGAGCTTGCTCGTGGCGTGACTGCCGAAGGCGAGCGCCAGATCGTCGGGCCCCATGCCGAAGCCGTCGTCGACGACCCGAATGAGCTTGCGGCCGCCATCCTCGACCTCGACGAAGACGCTGGTTGCCCCGGCGTCAAGCGAGTTTTCGACGAGTTCCTTGATGACAGAGGCCGGCCGCTCGATCACTTCGCCCGCAGCGATCTTGTTGATCACGGACAAGGGAAGAACATTGATAACGCCCATGCGCCGCATTCTACGCCCTGCCCTTCCTGCGGTCAAGGCTCGCCCCGCTTTTTACACACGTGTTACGCACGCCGTTCGTTTTCGAACGTATAATCATTATAGAGTCGGACGGAAGGAT
>CAYXNI010000220.1:2141-5036 GCA_964466285.1 uncultured Planctomycetota bacterium
TGGTCGTGATTGTGTGTGTGGGCCTGGTGACGATGGTGGTCGCGACGGCGGCGTTGAAGCTGATGCCCTGGGCGACGGCCGTGGAGACCAAGCCGGCGGCATCCCCGCCAACGCTCGAGGTCGACGGCGTGCTGCTCACCCTCGTGACGGCACAGGCGACGTACGGGGCGGGCGAAATGCCGGTCGTCGTGCTCAAGGCCGAGAACACGCGGAACGAGCCGGCGACGCTCAAGGTGAACGTACTGATGTCGCAGATGAGCCTCGCGAACATGTGGTCGCGGTCGGCGGTGCCGTCGATCCGGCCGCCGTGGTCCCACGTCTGCGATGTGGACCTCTCGCCCAAAGAGACCAGGACGTTTGAGATCAAGACTCAGGTGGTCCGGGCAGGGAGCCAGGTTGCGTTCGTTGTCGAGGCCAGCGGGAAGCGGATGACCGCCCTCGACCTTGCGATCGTCGCGCCCAAACCCGCCGAACCGGCCAAGGCCGCGGCAAAGCAGGCGGCCGTTCAGTCCAAGGTGAACGGGTAGGCTGACGCTCGGAGAATCCGATGGCGGACTGGCGTGTATACGCAGGAGTATTGGCGGGTCTCGCGGCCACGGCGGCTATCATGGCCGCGGAGACCCGCCTGTCTCATGTCGGCACGCCGGACCGTGCTCCCGAGCACGGCCCGATGCTGTCGGAGTGCGACGGGACGATCGAAGAGGTGGTCATCCAGTACGTGCCCGAGGCGGCCGGGATCGTCGAGACCGTCTACCGCGAGTTCCTGCGCCAGTTGCCTTCCAAGGTCACCGTTCACGTGGTGTGCCCGGACAAGCGGGCGTTCGACGACCTGAGCGCTCGGGTGGGACCCGTCGCGTGCAATCTGGTGCCGGTCACGACGAACCGCCCGATGACGTGCTGGTCACGCGATCGCTGGGTGGCGTTCGAGCCGAGGCGGCCGGGCGGGCCAGCGGTCCTGCTTGCACCCATGGGTGAGGCCGCCGCCGGCCTCTGGCCGCAGCGGAAGGGGGACGAGCAGGTGGCGAGCGAGATCGCGAAGGCTTCGGGCGGGCGCGTGCTGTGGCACCGGAGCGTCCTCGGGTTTGACGGCGGCGATTTTACCGCGGACAGCAGCACGGTTTTCGTGACACCGCAGGTCGCACTGCGCAACGTCGGGCACTCGGTGGAGTCGCCGGACGAACTCGTTCGGACGCTCGCGGGGCTCATGCGCCGGAAGGTTGTCCTGATGACCGACGCGCCCCGCCATCACGCGGGCATGTTCATGATGTTCGCCGGCGATCGGACTGTGCTGGTGGGCGATCCGTCGCTTGCGAAGACGCTTCTCAACGGGGCGTCGGCCCCCCTGCCAGCGCCGAATTTCTCCGCGGAGAGCCAGGCCCGTTTCGACGCCGTTGCGAGGTGCTGCTCGGCCAACGGCTACCGCGTCGTGCGCATTCCCCTTGTGCCGGACGCGGACGAGCGGACTTACCTCACGTATGTCAATGTCATTATCGACGAGCGTGACGGGGAGCGAACCGTGTACATGCCTGTGTACCAGGGGGCCGAAGTTCTGAACCGTGCGGCCGCCGACTGCTGGCGGGGCCTGGGTTACCGGGTGCGGCCGGTCGATTGCACCCAAACGTACCGGCACTTCGGCAACCTGCATTGTCTGGTCAACGTGCTTCGGCGGTCGGCGCCCGGTCAAGCCACGGCGCGAAATCTGCCTCCCCTCTGACGAAAGAAATCACTTCTTCGGCGCGGGCGCATTCCGGGGCGTGTCTTCCAGCACCACGGCGAGGACAAGGCGCCTGTTGCCGCGCTGGACGACGAAGGGCACGGCCATCCCCGGGGCGAGGCTGCCGAGCCAGGCCTGGTATGCCGCCGGGGTCCTGAGCCGAACCGCACCCGCGCCCAGGATGAGGTCACCTTTCCGGAGTCCGGCCTTCTGGCCGGGGCTGCCCGGGCGCACGGCCTCGACCTCGAGCGCCGCGCGGTTCTTCTTGCTGAACTCGATTCCGAGGTCGGCCGGGCCGCGCCGAGCGACCGGAATTCTCAGTTGAAGCGGCTCCGCCGTCGAGCGCCGCTCCACGGTGACAGAGATTTCCGCTCCGTTCGGGTAGCGGCCGACAGCGCCGGCGAAATCCGCCAGGCTCTCGACGGGCGCGTTCCCGACGGTGCGAATCACGTCGCCCTTCTGCAGCCCGACGCGTGCGGCATCGGACTTCGGGTCGACCTCGGTGATAACGACGGTCCGATTCCAGCCCAGACCGACCACGATGCCCGCGATCTGCCCGGGCGGGACTTCCTTTCCGCCGGCCGCCATCAATGCCGGAAGGAACCGCTGGATCTGGTTCGAGGAAACGGCGTACCCGACCCCCGTGTTCTGCCGGAGCCCGTACCGCGACACGATCTGCGTGTTGATGCCGACCAGTTCTCCGTTGAGATTGATGAGCGGGCCGCCGGAGTTGCCCGGGTTGATCGCGGTGTCGGTCTGGATGGCGTCGTAGGCGTTGGGGCGGTCGAGGTGCGTGGCGCTGACGACGCCGAGCGTCACGGTCGGCTTGCCATCGACGGTCCCGAGCCCGAACGGGTTGCCGATCGCGATGACCACGTCACCGGCCTGGGTTTCGTCGGAATCCGCGAGCGGGACGAACGGCAGGTCCTCGGCGTGGTCGATCTTGAGCAGACACAGGTCGGTCGCCGTCGAGAAGCCGACGACCTTCGCGCCGCGGTACGTCCCGTCGGCCGTGCGCAGCCTCCACCGGCGGCTCTGGCTCGCCACGTGTGCGTTGGTGATGACATAGCCGTCCGACGAGATAGTGACGCCGCTCCCTCCGCCGATGAAGACGAACGCGGGCAGCCGCCGGGCGATGAGGTCTTCGAGTCTTTCGGGCTTCCCCGTCGGAGCAGGCGCGG
>CAYXNI010000221.1:0-1298 GCA_964466285.1 uncultured Planctomycetota bacterium
AGAGGCGGCCGTCGTTGCCGAACAGATCGATGGAGACGCGGTCCACCAGCGCCCGCAGGCGCACCCTGCCGTCTGCCAGCCTGAGCGCCGCTCGCCTGCCACCGCACACGAGTTCCTGCGTCTTCGCGTCGTACACCACCGGCGTGCCGCGGATGGTGAGGCCGACTTCTGCCGCCTTGCCGGGCGCAAGCTCCGCCGTGATGTCGAACAGCTCGCCGCACATGCCCGCCAGCGGGTTCTCGCCGGGTTTCAGCGCCGCGTCCTTCCACACATGCTTCTTTGCCCGCAAGGTCTCAATCTCCCGCACGGGCCAGGCGAAAAGACGCAATCCTTCTTCCGCAGTCCGCAGGGTCAGTTCCACGGGGAAGCCCATCATTTGATTGAACGGCATGCCGGGCATGTTCACCTGGCCCCACGGCACGAGGATGCGGCGGCCGTCGGGCGCGCCGTTGTAGGTCTGCGATGCGTAGAAGCAGTTGCCGAAGTTGAGGGGATGCGGGCCGGACTCCGGCGTGAACGTCTTGCCGTCGAACCGCCCGATCAGATACAGGGCTTTCCCGCCATAGAACACCCACCGCGTCTCGCCGGTGCTGCCGGCGACAGGGATCTCGAAAAACTCCGGGCACTCGCCGTCGCCCGGAAGTTTCACGTCGCAGATACGCCGCCAGCTCTTCAGGTCCGGCGAATCGAACAGCGCATAGTCATTGGCGTCGAGGTACAGAGCCAGCACCCACTTCTTCCCCGGCGCATACCAGATGACCTTCGGGTCGCGGTTGCTGGCGGCGATGTGCGGCAGCACCGGGTTCTTCTCGTATTTCGTCCACGTGCGGCCGCGGTCGGTGCTGTAGGCGATGCACTGCGTGAACGGTGCTCCTGCGGACCGCCGGCTGGTGCCGCCCGCGGCCGTGTAGATGCACACGATGGCGCGCTCCGCCCCCTGCGCAAAGCCCGTCGTGTTCGCCTCGTCCACGACGGCCGAACCCGAGAAGATGGTGCCGAGTTCGTCCGGGCGAATTGCGTCGTCGAGTTCCTCCCAGTGGACCAAGTCCGGGCTGACCGCGTGGCCCCAGTGCATGTTGCCCCAGTTCCAGCCGTACGGGTTGTGCTGAAAGAACAGGTGATACTCGCCCTTGTAGAAGACGAGGCCGTTGGGATCGTTGTTCCAGCCGCGGCGCGGCGAGAAGTGGAACTGCGGCCGAAGCTCCTCGCGGTAGAGGTTCTCGCCGCCCTTAATGGTGTCCGACTGGTCGACCGCCTTCAGCGCGGCGGAATCCCCAGGGAGCCAGTCTACCTGAATC
>CAYXNI010000221.1:1308-5021 GCA_964466285.1 uncultured Planctomycetota bacterium
AGATCGAGAAATGCCCACCAGTCGGGATCGCCATCCGCCAGCTCGATCTCGAAATCGCGCTCGACCTTGCCGTCGACAAGCAAGCTGACCCAGTGCCTGGCGGCGGCGTTCTTCACAGGCAGGTTCAGGTACTTCTTTTCCGCCTTCAGCTCACGCGTGGCGTTCACCACCGGGTCGGGCGGATCGATGGCCAAACCCGCCGCAAACGCCTGCGGTGTCAGGCCGCCCTCGTTGACGTGGGTCATCGGCGTCCACCCATGCGGGCCTGATCCGGTAGCGGCCGACAGCCACTCGTCGGCGACCGCCTTGCGCGACAGCGGCAGCGGCCACTTGGCTTTCGCCTGCATGCACTCGAGCCGGAGCGCGGTCCAGTTCGCCAGGAACGCATAGCGGACCGCGAGGTGTCCCTGCCGTACACGCCAGAGCAGATCGGGATCGCTCTTTGCGGCATCCTCCGCCTGCTGCCACAACCGTTCGGCCCGGCTCAGGGTCTCGAACTTCAGATACGGAGCATCCGGCGCCGTATAACACCCCATGTAGAAACCCGCCGCGGCCTTGTGCAACAGGTCCATATGCTGCCGGATAAGCCGGCCAGCGGGTCGGCCGTAGTAGCCGTCCAGAAATTCGTCAATCAGCCTGCCATCGTCCTGGTTGGGATTCCAGAGAAGCTGCGCAAGCACCCAGGAGCGCATCTCGGACATCTCCGAGCCGTGCGACTGGTGCGCGCCCTGTTCGAAGAGTCCTTTCACACCGTGCCGGTGGAAGAAGCGCACATTCGGCCCGAGCGAAAACCAGTTGGGGTATGGGAGGACGTAGTGAGCGAAGTCGGTGGTGTAGTCCCAGACATACAGACGGCCGCTTACCTTGCTCCAGTCCTTGACGTCCTGGGCAAATTGCGCGTTGCCGGGGTCCTCCATCGGAGCGGCGAAGTTGCACTCGATGGAGCAGAGGCGGACGATCACGTTCGGGAGCGGCTTGACCGTCTTCGGGGCCTTGCGGGTGTAACGATAGGCCAGCGTGTCGAACGCCACGTTCGGGAACTCCGGACCGAGCTTCCCGGCGACGTAGTTGAGCAACTCGATCATCGTGCCGGACTGGCTGCCCTCGCGGTCGTCAATCGCCTTGCAGTCGGGACACTGGCATGCGCCGGACCAGTCGCCATATGTGTCGTCCTGCGAAACGGAGACGATGTTCGCCTGCGGAGACTCCTTGATCCACTGGCGTAAGCGCGCGATCAGGAAGTCGCGCAGTTCCGGGTTCGTGGTGCAGAGTTGCGACCTGTGTTTGTGGCCTTCAGGGTGCCTGCGCTGCCCGTCAATCAGGCTGTACCACTCCGGGTGTTTGTCGAAGTGGTCCTCAGGCGGCACAAGGCCGAAGAAGGTGTGGACAAAGCCCTTGTAGACAACCTTGCCACCGTGCTCCTCGCCCAGCCGCGCCTGGTGCCCGTTGGCGCCGTTGCGCGCCGCCCAGTCGCCGTCAAAGGCCGGGAACCAGTACGGATCGCGCAATTCAAACGCGGGTTTCTCGTCCACGGAAAGACCGCCGATGCTCAGGTTCGGGTTGCGCGGGATGTGCGCGGCCCAAGGCGTCCACCACCGCACGCCGCACTGCTCCTGCAGGAAGCGGTACACGGCATAAAGTGTGCCGCGCGGCCGGCCGCCGGCAAGCAGCAGACGGCCATCCTTCGTGCACATCGCCAATTGCTCTCCGTCGAAGGTCTCCAGCTTGACGTCCGGGAAGAGCTTCTGCGCGAGCGGTCCCTGTCCGATGGTGATGGCCGACTCCGGCACGGTGCCGGCGCATTCCCGCACCTCGAACGTGGCGCCGGTGATCTGTTGCAGAAAGTTCGCGAGTTCCGCCGCCGAGCGGCGCTCCACAACCGTGGCACGGGGTTGCGTCAGAATGACGCATTTGGCCTTGCCCTCGGACGTGATCTGCATCTCACCTTGCACCATCATCGCACCTCCGCACACGGCCCACGGCACGCAGCCGTGAGGTCACCTTGCTCCTTGGATCAGCTTGTCGAGCAAGCGGTCGCAGACACGGAAGCGCTGGTCGAAGTCGGCGAAGCTGCGGCCGGCGTCGGGGTTCCAGATCCGCTCGCTCATCGCGGGGACCCGCGGCCGCAGGCTGGGCAGTTCTACGTTCTCCGGCTGCTCCCAGGCGCACATCTGCGCTCCGAGCACCAGGCAGTTGGGTTTCACGACAATCGGCTTGCCGTATGCCTTTGAGTTCTCCCAGCAGCTCTCCCAGCGGTATAGATTCCAGCCGTAGATGTGCTCGGGCGGCCAGTTCCTGCCGTTCACGACATAGAGCGGCTGCCACGAGGTGTTGATGACCGGGTAGCCCTGGTCGAGCAGGTCCGGGGCGACCTGGTACAGGCTCTCGAAGACCATGACGGTAACGTCGAGGGGGATCTTGGTCTTGCCCTCTTTGTGGAAGCCCTCCCACACGATCATCTTCTTGCCGCGCTTCTTGACGATCTCGTTCATCCTGACGATGAAATGCCTGTAGAGTTCCATAGCGTCGGCGATCTTGTTCCCGGCCATGTACGCCCGGCAGTCGTTGCAGTTGTTCCACGGGGCCATGTTGACCTCGTCGGCGCCAATGTGGAAATAGGGAGTGGTGCGGAAGATGTCCGTCATCTCACCAATCAGTGTGTCCATCGCCTTGTACACGTTCTCGCGTCCAGGGCAGATGGTGTTCCCGCCGGCGGGATTGTTGGCGAAGACCTCCGGCATCTGCTGAACCATGGCCGAAGCGTGTCCGGGCATGTCGAGTTCAGGGAGGATGATGACGCCGCGATCGCGTGCGAACGCCTCCAGGTCGCGAAGCTGTTCCACCGTGTAGCACCTGCCCGGCGTCTTCAGTTTCGGGTAGGCGGTGCTGGGGAAGGTGAACGATTGGTCGTCGGTGAAGTGGAGTTGAAGGTAGTTGATCTTGTACCACCGGCACAGCACGACCATCTCCTTGACGTTTTCAATCGTGTGCCATGTTCTTGCCAGATCGACGAGCAGGCCCCGGTACGAGGCCTTCGGCTCGTCGCGGACCATGACGCAAGGCAGTGTGACGGCATCTTTCTCCTGCCCGAGGGCCTGCAGGAGGGTGACTGTGCCGGCGGCAACCGATGCGTAGAGGCCAGCTCGAACGGTCGCCTGCTTGCTGACTTCGATCTCGTAGGCTTCCCCCTTCATCTTCTTGTCGATGCCGAGCACGATGTCGCCGGCCCTGGGCTTCTCGTCCGCGACGGCGAGACGCTTGCCCGTGAGAGCTTCAATCTCTTTGGACAGTATTTGTGCGAGGGGGGCCAGCGTGGGATCGGTGGCGACGATCCTGGTGTTCTCGTTCAGGGTGAGAGTGCCTGTCCTGGTCTCGACGCTCTTTGGGAAAGGAATCCATGAGACCGACGGTACTCCCGCCGGGGCCGGGGCCTCCGCTGCCATAGCCGATTCCACTCCATCCGTGTTCCGCCCAGTTCGCATCATCGGACCTCCAAGGATCACCAATAATACGGCTACAACTCCAATGCTTCTGTTCATATATTCTCCATTTGCACGTCGTCAGAGCCCGGAGGCGCCCGAGGCCCCTCGGACTCGACGCCCGCTCCTGGTTCAGGCCGAAAGCAAGCCTACCAATGTTCACGGTCCCCGTCAAGATTGCTTGTCCTGGTTCTGCACCCAGTGCCACGGGTCGTGGGACGGGATATCATCTCT
>CAYXNI010000222.1:0-5002 GCA_964466285.1 uncultured Planctomycetota bacterium
GCTCGTTCCTCCGGCCTTACTTGAGGGGCGGCGGATCGCAGAGGACCCGGAACCCATGATGGTCAAGCTCGGCGTCTTTCGCGGGCAACTTGGCGCGTGCGGTGATGGCCAGCGCGGCCGGGTCTTCGTCGCGCCACGAGCCGCCGCGGAGTTCGTAGGGCGGGAAGTCGTCGCTTTGGACCCACTCGGCCACGTTACCGGCGATATCGAAGATTCCGAAGGCGTTGGGCGGATAGCAGCCGACGGGCATCGCGCCGAGGGCGCCGTAGCAGGCGCGGGTCTTGTCGATGTTGTTGCCCCACGGATAGCGCGTGTAGCTCTGGCCGCCGCGGGCGGCGTATTCCCACTCGACGAGGTCCGGGAGCTTATAGCGTCGGCCCGCCGGATCGTTGTCCGTCAGCCACTTGCAGAAGGCATCGGCCTGCTCGCTCGTGACGTTGCTCACCGGGTGGTCGTCGCCGGACGAAGCCTTGTCGCGGTGATGTTTCGGATCGAACTTCTCGTACTGCGCGTTGGTGATCTCATGTGCGCTGATGAGGACGGGCCGCCGGAGCTGAATGTCGGAGCCCTCGGACTCCACCCAGCCCGGCCGGAGGGCGACGAACTGGATCCCGATAGAGTGTGTGAAGGGCTGAGCGGGCGCGGTCCGTGGCACGGGCGGGCCCACGTGACTTGGCATGGTTGGCCCGAGACACCCGGCGGTCATTGCTGCCGCCAGAATAAGGGCTGGGCGTGAAAGCATACGTTTTCTCCGTGTGATCAAGGTCGAGCGAGTATAGCGCACGGCTGGATGGATTGCAAACACGACCACCGCCGCCGGCGCGTTCGTCAGCGGCGAGAGGGTGCACATCGACGACGTGTTGATCACGCACCCGCCGCCGTGTTCGGCGAACGAGGCGTACCCGCCCGGCTTTGAATGGATCTTCGGTCGCGTCCGGCTGCTGGTGTCCGGGACTTCCTGCAGGTGACAACGGAAAAAGCTGGAAAAAAACATTGACTTGTCAAAACGCACAGCATATATTGCGCAGCGAGATAATTGCTGTATGATAGTTCGTGTGCGCTGTGTTGTGTTTGCGCATCTGACGATTTGAGGTGCCCGGAATTGCCGAGGAAGCCGGTCAAGAAGCTGTTCAAGATTGGGGAAGTGGCCGAGTACGGCGGTCTGTCGCGGCAGACGGTCAACTACTATACCCTGCTGGGGATACTGCGGGAGGCGGGCCGCACGAAGAGCGGGCATCGTCTCTATGACGAGAGCGTCTTCGACCGGATCGAGAAGCTGCGTGAACTTCAGCCGACCAAGACGCTGAGGGAGATCGCAGAGCATTTCCAAAGCGAAGAGAACCAGGGAAAGACGGATGGCAAGGACAGTTAGCTGTCGGGACGACAAAGGGACGACGGCTTCCGGCGACGACGGGCTGGGGCTGCCGGATTGCGGCGAGACCTGGGAACACTTCCGCAGATCCCGATCCGCGAGCGCCCGGAACAGCCTGATCGAGCGGTACATGCCGCTGGTGCGGGCGATCTCGGGACGCTTGATCGTTGATCTGCCGAGCTCCGTGCTGTTTGAGGATCTGGTGAGTGCGGGGACGTTCGGGCTGATGGACGCGATCGAACGGTACGATCCGAAGCTGGGTTCGCGGTTTGAGACGTACTGTGCGTTGCGCATTCGTGGGGCGATGCTGGATGAGCTTCGCACACTCAACTGGGTGCCCCGGATGCAATGCCACCGGGCGGGCAAAGTCCGGGCGGCTATCTGCGCGTTGAAGGGCGAGCTGGGCCGCGCCCCGACGTCGCACGAGATCGCCCGGCACAGCGGCCTGAAGCTTCGCGACGTCGCCCGCGCTCCCAAGGCAGACCACCGGCACGTGTCCCTCACCAACACCGCGGAAGAAACCGATGAGAAGTGGATCGGCAACACGCTTGAGGCGCGGGGGCTTTATGACCCGGTGGACGTGCTGCAGGAAAAAGAGCTCCGCGACCTCCTGGCCGAGGAGATCCGAAGACTCCCGCAGCCCGACCGCCTGGTGGTGATGCTCTATTACTTCGAAGAACTGACGATGAGGCAGATCGGCGAGGTGCTCAACGTGACGGAGTCCCGGGTCTGCCAGATACACGCCGAAATCCTCGCCCGGCTCCAGCAGCGGCTCACTGACCTGGACGAGTGCAGACCCTCGCCGTGACCGGCAACGAAAGTCACCACGCCGACCCGATGGCCTCCACTAACGGTCGATTCAGACGCGAAGCCGGTTCATGATGGAAAAGCCGTTCGGGAGAAACACAATGGCAGACGAGAAAAAGGCTTGTGTGAGACCGGACTGCCTTGTCCTGTTCCGGTGCTTTCGGATCGCCAGCGATCCCGTGAAGGTCGGCATAGGCTTTCTCGGCGTGGCCGCGACGCTGTTTGTGCTGATCCTCGTGCTTGCCATGCTGGTGGGGGTCCGGCAGCGTTCCGGCGGCGAGGCCAGCCGGAAGGCCGTCCAGGCGTTCCGCAACGGTGATCTCGGCGCCTCCGTGCAACTGCTAGGGCAGGGCGCTCAGGACACGATCACTGACCTCGGGCGTGAACTGACCGGCATCGCCCGGTCCCTGCGCAGCGCGGATCTCCCGGCGGCCTTGCGTCGGGCGCAGACACTTAAGAAGATGCTGCCGTGGGGGCTCGGTGGACTGCTCCTGCTCTGGATGGTGTGGGCGTACTTCGGCGGCGCCATATCCCGGGCCGCCGCGTATGAGCTGGCGACGGGCGAGCGGCTCAGCGGGGCCGAGGTGCGCGCGTTCGCGTCGTCGAGATACAGCTCATACTTGTGGGCGCCCCTGACGCTGTTCCTGATTATCGTGGCCCTGGTGCTGTGCATGATGGCCGCGGGGCTGGCCGCGTCTCACCTGCTGTCCGCGCTTGCTATTTTGGCCGGCCTTCTGGCATCGATGTATGTGGGGGTTGTGGTGAAGCAGAAGGCTCAATCGGGCGCGGCGGGCGGCGCGGCGGGTGTCGCCGGCCTGGCGGTCACCGCGGTGGCGGCGTGGCTGTTATGGGGTGCGGAACCGCCCTGGCTGGGTCGGGTTGGCCTCGTGGTGCTGGCGTTTCCAGTGTCTTTGGTCGCAGGTCTGGCGGCGGTGCTCGGGACGATCGTTCTGCTGTTCGGCCGCGGGATAATGACCGCCGCGATCAGCTACGAGGGGACGGAGACGTTCGACGCAATCTCGCGGGCGGGCGACTACGTCCTGAAGCGGCCGTGGCGCCTGCTCTTCTACTGGCTGGTCGGGCTGGCTTACGGTCTCCCGTGCCTGATAGTGGTTGGGCTTATGGCGGCTGCTTCCTTCTTCATCGCGCTGGCGGCGCTGTGGGTCGGGTTCGGTCCGTCGTTCAGTTCCTGCTATGATCTCGCGTTCAGTCTTGACCGGCCCGCGTCTTTCGTGCAGTGGCTGCCCGCGTTCCTGCTCCGCGCGTTGATCGTTCTTCTTGGAGGCGTTGTGGTGGGGTGGGGCGTGTCGTTCCTCCAGTCGTTCCGCACCATCTGCTACGCGCTCATCCGCAAGAGCGTCGATCTGTCCGAGATTTCCGAAGTGTATCACGAGGCCGGGCATTCTCCGGGCCCGGCCGCATAAGCGAGTCGTATGAGCCTTCCCACCGTGGTCATCGTCGGCCGGCCAAACGTCGGCAAGTCTACGCTCTTCAACGCCCTGGCCGGGCGCCGCATCTCCATTGAAGAGCCGACGAGCGGAGTCACACGCGACCGGATCTCAACCATCCTGACGTCCGTGGACGGCGCCCGCCTCGAACTCGTCGACACCGGCGGCATGGGCCTGACGGCCGGCGCATTTGCCACGCGGGTGGCTCAGCAGATTCGCCAGGCGATCGAGCACGCGGACATCCTCGTGCTGGTGGTCGACGGCAAGGCCGGCATCGTGCCGCGGGACCGCGAGATCGCCGCCCGCATGCACGCGGTGAACAAGCCGCTGGTCCTCGTGGCGAACAAGCTGGAGTCCACGCGGGACACCGCCACGGCAGCCGAGTTCCACGCGCTTGGCCTCGGCGAGCCGATGCCCGTCTCGGCCCTTCACCGCAAGCACACGGGCGCACTCCGGGACCGCCTCTTTGCCCTTGCCGCCGAGATAGCCGGCGAGATGCCGGCGGTCCCCGAGATAAGGATCGCCGTCGTCGGACAGCGCAACGTGGGCAAGTCGACCTTCATCAACGCGCTCGCCCGCGAGGAGCGGGTCATCGTCAGCGAAATCCCCGGCACGACGCGCGACTCCATCGACGTCCGCATCGAACGCGAGGGCAAGGCCCTTGTTGTCATCGACACCGCAGGCATCCGCAAGAAGGCCAAGATGAGCGACGCTATCGAGTTCTTCAGCCGCGTCCGCGCAGAAGAGTCCATCCGCCGCGCCGACGTCGTCCTTCTCATGATCGACCCGCAGGCCAAGGTCTCGCAGGTCGACAAGCGCCTCGCCGGCTACGTCATCGGCCACTACAAGCCCTGCGTCATCGTCGTCAACAAGTGGGACCTCGCGAAAGACGTCCCGACGGCCGAGTTCGCCGAGTACCTCGGAAAGCGGCTGCCGGGCTTAAGCTACGCCCCCATCTGCTTCGTCTCGGCGCTTAAGGGCCGGGGCGTCCAGCGCGCCGTCGACCTTGCCGAGACCCTCTGGAAGCAGGCCCATCAGCGCGTCGCGACCGCCGGCCTCAACGCCGCCATCGAGCTTGTCAAGACCCGCCCGCAGACCGACGGCATGTCAGCGCGGCGGCCGAAAATCTACTACGCCACACAGGTCGGCACCGCGCCGCCCGCCATCGTCCTGTTCGTCAACGACCCGGACAGTTTCTCTACCGCCTATCGCCGGTTCATTGCCGCCTTCTTGCGGACCCACCTCCCCTTCGCCGAGGTCCCCATCGTCGTCCGCTACAAAAAGGCTAGCGGCCGCGGCGAACGGCCGTAGCGGCCCGCCCCATCACAAAGTCAGTCAGGGCAGACAATGTTGTGGTATACTGTCGGCACGACAG